>NZ_JBHZAG010000196.1:0-1014 GCF_042754125.1 Amycolatopsis sp. NPDC059235 | reverse complement strand
TCCCTCAGAGGGTGTTGTGGAACCTGGTGTTCGGTTCGGTGTGTCGGCTGTGGTAGCGGCGTGGCGATGGTGATCATCGGGTCGGGTGTGCGTCTGTGTGTGCAAACCGGTTTATGACTCGTCGTTGACGGATGCGCAGTGGGCGGTGGTCGAGCCGCTGCTGCCGAGGCGGCATCGGAGTCTGGGCGGGCGTCCGCCGGTGCATGCGCGCCGGCTGGTGATCGACACGATCAGTTACGTGCTGGCCAGCGGGTGCGCGTGGCGGCTCGTGCCGCGTGATCTCGCGCCGTGGACCACGGCGTATCGGGTGTTCGCCGCCTGGACCGCCGACGGCACGTGGCAGCGGGTCCACGACGTGCTGCGCGAGCGGGTCCGCGAAGCCGACGGGCGGGACCCGCAGCCGTCGGCGGCGGTGCTGGACTCGCAGTCGGTGAAGACCAGCGAGGGCGGCGAGCAGGTCGGTTACGACGCGGGGAAACGGGTGCGGGGCCGCAAACGGCACCTGCTGGTGGACACGCTCGGGCTGGTCCTGGGCGTGGCCGTGACCTCGGCGTCGGTGCAGGACCGGCCCGGAGCCCGGCGGTTGCTGGCCGGGCTCCGGGCACGGTTTCCGCGGCTTGGCCTGGTGTGGGTGGACGGCGGCTACGTCAACTCGAAAGACGCCACCCTCGTCCGCTGGGCCAAGGACCATGTGGACCTGGAGATCGTGGCGGTGCCCAGGAATGCGGATGTGGCAGGGTTTCAGGTGCTGCCCCGACGGTGGGTGGTGGAACGAACCTTCGGCTGGCTGACGAGGTGCAGGCGCTTGACCCGCGACTACGAACGCACAACGGCGCACGCCGAGGCGATGATCCAGTTCGCGATGATCCGGCTGATGGCCGCCCGCCTCGCCGACGAACACATCGAACCCCGCGGCCCCATCGAAACCGAAGCAGCCCGCCGCCTAACAGAAGACCACGACGACTAACCACCCAGGTTCCACAACACCCTCTCAGGGTTCCCCTCACGGACCGC
>NZ_JBHZAG010000195.1:0-1021 GCF_042754125.1 Amycolatopsis sp. NPDC059235 | reverse complement strand
GCGAAATCCCCCGCCAACTCCGCCAGCACCCGCGCCCGGCCCTCCGACACCGCCGCCGCCGGATCCAACAACCCCGACACCACCCGCCCCACACCACCACCCCGCACCCCACCACCCCCCACTTTCTTCCGCTTCGCCCCGCCCGCACCCTCCCCCCCCTCCGACAGTCGCTTGTCTCCCCGGACCGGCCTCACCTGTAGCCGGCCCACCGCACTCGACCCGAACGTCTTCGCACGGCGAAGGCCCCTCTCCCCGGTATCCACGTTGACGAGAAGGGGCGCTGCCCAGCGCACCGACGATTCGCTGTGCCCGGTGCCCTCGCTGATCTGCGCGGCGGTGAACAACGTCCCCAGGTTTCCCTCGGCCTCAAGAAACGCCACGATCGCCCGGGGGACATCGCCCTTCTCGACCTTCTTCGCCTCCGGCCTCAGCGCCTCAGGGACAAACCGGTATCTGACGGTGACGGTGCCGTCCCTATCGTGCTCCTTGGATGCAACGCCCGTCCGGACCAGCGCCTCCAGCGCCTTGCGAGCCGAGTCCTTCTCGATTTTCTTCAACGCGTCCGAGATCTCGGCCACGGAGTGCCACCGGTTGGGGTGTGCCTCGAGGTACGAGCGCACCTTCCGCAAGACGAGATTCAAAGGCCTGTCGCGCCAGACCACGCCACCCGGCGGCGGCACCTGGGCTGTGTAGATGACGGGTTTCTTACCGGGCTGGGCCTTCTCGACCAGGTGGTAGTCGTTGTCCAGCCGATTGTCCACCGAAGACCTGGTGTTGTCGATGGCAGCCGCGTCCGTGGCACCCAGCACGGCTGACGCGATGTCGCGCCGGGTGGCGGTCCCGTGGTCCAGCACGTGGTCCAGCATCCGCTGGTCGTTCTCCGCCAGCAGTGTTTCCACCGGATTGCCTTGGGCGTCGACGCTCGCGATCGTCACGACTGCCCGTTCGCGCTCCTCCGGCGTCAGCGGGCGATACCCCAGCAACGCCAGCGCCTGCCCCACCCGCTCCTCCGCACCGCCGG
>NZ_JBHZAG010000194.1:0-1024 GCF_042754125.1 Amycolatopsis sp. NPDC059235 | reverse complement strand
CCGGCGGTGCGGAGGAGCGGGTGGGGCAGGCGCTGGCGTTGCTGGGGTATCGCCCGCTGACGCCGGAGGAGCGCGAACGGGCAGTCGTGACGATCATGAACGTCGACACCGACGGCAACCAGACGGAAACGCGACTGGAGGACAAGGACCAGCAGATGCTGGATTACGTGCTGGACCACGGGACAGCCACCCGGCGTGACATCGCGTCAGCCGTGCTGGGAGAGACGGACACGGCTGCCATCAAAAAGACCACGTCTGTGCTGGACAATCGGCTGGACAACGACTACCACCTGGTCGAGAAGGCGCAAGATGGCAAGAAATCCGTCATCTACACAGCCCAGGTGCCGCCGCCGGGCGGTGTCGTCTGGCGCGACGTGTTTCCGGCCGGCGTTTTGCCGAAGGTGCGTACGCACCTTGAGGCCCACCCCGGCCGGGGGCACACCCTCACCGAGACGGCGGACACGTTCAAAGTTTATCGCCGGGACACGGTTCGCAAGGCGCTGGACAAACTGGTCGAGACGGAAGTCGCGTCCAAGCGGGTCGAGGACGGGATAGTCCAGTACTGGCTTGTCCCGGAGGCGCTGAGGCCGGAGGAGGAGAAGAAGGAGAAGAAGGCCAAGAAGGCCAAGAAGGGTGATGTCCGCAGGGAGGTCGTGGCGTTTCTCGAGGCGGAGGAGAACCTGGGGAAGTTTTTCACTGTCGCGGAGATCAGCAAGCATACCGAACTCGACGAAACGTCGGTGCGCTCGGTAACGAAGCGTGTCTCCGAGGTGGAGGAGGGAGAGGCGAAGACGATCGCCTCCGGCCAGAAGGCGAAAACGTTCGGGATCAAGACGGCGGGGCATGAGCGACTGAAGCCGGGCGCGGGCGGCAAGCGCAGGTTGGAGGGCGTAGAGGGCAGTGCGAAGCGGGCGCGGGGTGGTGTTGCCGGTGTGGGGCGGGTGGTGTCGGGGTTGTTGGATCCGGCGGCGGCGGTGTCGGAGGGCCGGGCGCGGGTGCTGGCGGAGTTGGCGGGGGATTTCGC
>NZ_JBHZAG010000193.1:0-1027 GCF_042754125.1 Amycolatopsis sp. NPDC059235 | reverse complement strand
CCACCAATAAGCCTAACTGAAAAGGCTATGAGGAAGCGTGGTATTTACGATCAAGCGGCTCTGCTACTGGATCAACAAGCATTGCAGGAAAGTAGCCCAGAACGTGCTATGCAAGCCCGTAAAGCAGCGCAGGCAGCGAAAGAACTAAGTTCTACCCAGCAACTTGAATTTGACTTCTTTGGAGGTGGTAACGTGTCCATTGCTTTCCAGTACCAGGACGCCGTTACTGAACGGCTATTTGAATCCGCTAAGACCACAGCGCAAGCATATCACGCTCAGGCCGTTCTATGGCAAATCTGCCGTAATCTTGGCTGGCAAAGTTACGAATGCACCAAAACGGCCGCAGATCTCTGCGAGACAATGCGAACTGACAAAGCACAAATGGCAAGAGCATTAGATTTGCTTGAAAAAGTTGGTGCAATTCATCGCGTTAAACGTGGTCGAGTAAAAGTTATAACTGTAACACCTGAAGGAGCTTTTCGTGGGAATGTAAATAACCACGCTAAAGCTGTTGAGCGCTTCCGTCTGGACGTTATCGACGGCGGTTTATCGCCTGAATAACAGCTCTTATTCTGCCCGATTAATGAGCTACAGAATTTTATAATTCTTTGACTTCTAAAGCCCTCGTTTGAGGGCTTTTTTTTGAGTTTTTTAGGTGTAACGCTGACAAGTTGCATTTCCTGCTACACAGACGTTTCAGAAAAACAGCCGGCACAAAAATCACCTACAGCGCGATTTTGGGGCGCGGTGTTTTTGTGCCTATTCGACAGTGCTTTTTGATGAATTTAATTTTGTACCACAAAATTACGTATCCTGCCTATGAACACAGGACAAAAGTCGCAACGCAAGACATAACGTCCCCGCGCCTTTAAATTGCGCTGTAGGGGGCGTTATGTCGTTCGAGCCTGTTGACTACATTGAATATGATAAAAACGCTCACACGGCGATTTATGGAGCTATGAGGGGCATTAGAGCTCCCACCCTTCATCCATAAAAGCCTTTTCATCGAAAGGAACACGATTATCCC
>NZ_JBHZAG010000192.1:0-1146 GCF_042754125.1 Amycolatopsis sp. NPDC059235 | reverse complement strand
GGATATGTGTATGAATGACACGACTTCGGCGGTACGCTTGAGCCCCGCTACATTGTCGGCGCGGAATCACTTGACCAGTGAGCTATTACGCACTCTTTCAAGGGTGGCTGCTTCTAAGCCAACCTCCTGGTTGTCTCTGCGACTCCACATCCTTTCCCACTTAGCGTACGCTTAGGGGCCTTAGTCGATGCTCTGGGCTGTTTCCCTCTCGACCATGGAGCTTATCCCCCACAGTCTCACTGCCGTGCTCTCACTTACCGGCATTCGGAGTTTGGCTAAGGTCAGTAACCCGGTAGGGCCCATCGCCTATCCAGTGCTCTACCTCCGGCAAGAAACACACGACGCTGCACCTAAATGCATTTCGGGGAGAACCAGCTATCACGGAGTTTGATTGGCCTTTCACCCCTAACCACAGGTCATCCCCCAGGTTTTCAACCCTGGTGGGTTCGGTCCTCCACGAAGTCTTACCTCCGCTTCAACCTGCCCATGGCTAGATCACTCCGCTTCGGGTCTTGAGCGCGCTACTAAATCGCCCTATTCGGACTCGCTTTCGCTACGGCTTCCCCACACGGGTTAACCTCGCAACACACCGCAAACTCGCAGGCTCATTCTTCAAAAGGCACGCAGTCACGAGACGCACCCGAAGGTACGTCCGACGCTCCCACGGCTTGTAGGCACACGGTTTCAGGTACTATTTCACTCCGCTCCCGCGGTACTTTTCACCATTCCCTCACGGTACTATCCGCTATCGGTCACCAGGGAATATTTAGGCTTAGCGGGTGGTCCCGCCAGATTCACACGGGATTTCTCGGGCCCCGTGCTACTTGGGTGTCTCTCAAACGAGCCGCTAATGTTTCGTCTACGGGGGTCTTACCCTCTACGCCGGACCTTTCGCATGTCCTTCGCCTACATCAACGGTTTCTGACTCGCCTCACAGCCGGCAGACTGTGAAAGAGAGATCCCACAACCCCGCATGCGCAACCCCTGCCGGGTCTCACACGTATACGGTTTGGCCTCATCCAGTTTCGCTCGCCACTACTCCCGGAATCACGGTTGTTTTCTCTTCCTGCGGGTACTGAGATGTTTCACTTCCCCGCGTTCCCTCCACACTGCCTATGTGTTCAGGTATGGGTGACAGCCCATGAC
>NZ_JBHZAG010000191.1:0-1335 GCF_042754125.1 Amycolatopsis sp. NPDC059235 | reverse complement strand
TGAGGTTCACCCCGGGTAGTGGACACCGAGTTGGCAGGACGAGTTGTCCTGCTGGAAGGATGTCCTTATGCCTGGTCGCAAGCGCCGGTCGTACCCGGCGGAGTACAAGGTCGAGGCTGCTCACCGCGTGATCGATTCCGGTCGGTCGATCGCCGAGGTCGCCCGGGAGCTGGGCATCGACGCGGGCATGTTGAGCGTCTGGGTCAAAGACGAACGCCGCCGGGTCAACGCAGCCGAGGTCCACGGGGACAAACCTCTGGAGGCGGCCGAGCGGGCCGAGCTGCAACGGTTGCGCCAGCAGGTCGGCGAGTTGGAGAAGGACAACGCCTTTCTGGTAAAAGCCTCGGCGTACTTTGCCGCGATGCAGAAGAACCGGCCCGGTTCGCTCTGACGGCCGAGTACGCCGGCCTCGACGACTCCGCCGAGCCGGTCGGCGCCGCCTCGCGACGACGCGCACGGTTCTCGGTCCGGCGCATGGCGCGGCTGCTGGGCGTGTCGAGGTCGGGGCTACTACGCGCACGTGAAGCGTGTCGCGGCAACGGTGCTGACGCCGCGGCAGCAACGCCGCGCCGACCTCGAGGTGAAGATCACCGAGGCGCACCGGGATTCCTGCGGAACCTGGGTCGCCGCGGAGTTGCGTGATCAGGGCGAGGCGGTCACGGTGAAGACCGTCGCCAAGATCATGGCCTCGATCGGGCTGGAAGGCATCAGCCCGCGCACCTTCAAGGTGAAGACGACGGTGGCCGATCCGTCCGCGTCGTTCCCGCCGGATCTGGTCGAACGCGCCTTCGACTGTGGCCGAAACGACGCGGTCTGGCTGACCGACACCACGTACCTGGCGTGTGGTGAAGGCGAGATGTTACTCTGCGCGATCCGGGACGGGCACACCCGGAAAGTGTTGGGCTACAGCATGTCCGACCGCATCAGCGCCGAAATGGTCACCGCCGCGATCGACGCCGCCGTCGCTGTCCGCGACGGCAGGTCTCGCGGCACGATCCTGCATTCCGACCGCGGCGGGGAATACACGGCGCACCTGACCGCGAAGGCGTGCTTCCGGCACGGCCTGCGCCGGTCGATGGGCGCGACCGGGATCTGCTGGGACAACAGCCCGGCGGAATCGTTCTGGTCGACGTTCAAACACGAGCACTACTACCGGCACGTCTACGCCACAAAGACAGAACTCGTTGCCGCAGTTGACAATTGGGTGAAGTTCTACAACAGTGTGCGACGGCACTCCGCGATCGGGATACTCAGCCCCAACACCTTCGAGCAGTCACTCCCAGCGGCTGCATGAAATCCCGTAAGCCCCTGTCCACCGTTCGGGGTGAACCTCAC
>NZ_JBHZAG010000190.1:0-1376 GCF_042754125.1 Amycolatopsis sp. NPDC059235 | reverse complement strand
GCACCCAGCCCCTCCCCCGCACCCCGATACGAAGCGTCCCTGCGGTCTGGGGGTGCTTGTCAAGGCATCTTTCCCGCCTTGACAAGCGCCCCCAGACCGTCAGCACAATCACGCTTCGGGGTGCCCCACGCAACCCAAACGGCAATGTCGCCGCCAGGCGACGAGCCGCTCACCCCAGCCGCCGCCCAAGATCCTCGCGCCCGTTCCACGCCGTCATCAACGCGTAAACCAAACAGGTCACCAACGGCGCGGCCAGCACCACCCACCCCGTCTCGATCCGAGGCGCCTGCTCGATCACCGCCCCCAACGCGGGCGGCGCGTCAACCGAATACTTCGAGTTGGCGAACGCGGGCCCCATCTGCGTCCCGAGCCAAGCCGCGACCAACGCCCCGCCGGCCGCCGCCACCAGCACCACCGGCCCGCGCCGCTCCCGCAGGAACCACACCACCAGCCCGATCAGCAACCCGGTAGCCATCGCCAGAAACCCGAACACGGCCAGATCGTCGAACCGATGCCAGCTCTCCAACTCCAACGGCGCCAGCTGACCGTTAGTGCTGATCACCCGCACCCGCTCGGCCGGAGCAAGAAGAGACCACAACCAGCCCATCGGAATCCCGAGCAACGCAGCCGTCGACAGGACGCTCACCGCAGGAAGAAGATCAGCCTTCACCACCACCCGCGGACGCTGCGGCGGAAACAACACCGGCACCGACCAGCCCTCGGCAACCGCTGACGACCGATGCGCCGCCTTTCCCGCGGAATCGACCACCGGGGACTCCCTTCCCTGCGCGTGCGTTCTGCGAGTGTGCGGGACTGAGGGTAACTGGTTGTGCCCAAGACAGCGGCGAACGGCTCGTGGTTTGAGCCAAGCCCGGCGGGAATGGATGGGAGGCTGGGCAGGGCGGGTGTTGCGGGCTTGGGTCGCTTACGGCGGGGAGGGTGCGCGGTCTCGGACAAGCTGGGGTGCTGAGGTCGCAGCTTGGGTCAAGACGGGTGCTGACGGCTCGCGGCTGGCCAAGCTGGGCGGGTCCGGTACGCAGGCTGAGCGCAGAGGCTCGCGGTCTTGCCTAGGCGGGGTGCGGAAGGCTCGCTGTTGCGGTCACGTCGGGTGCCAAGGGTTCGCAGCCTCGGTCGAGCTGAGCGGGAACGGTTCGCAGCCTCGGGTCAGCTCGATACCCACGGCACCCAGCCTCGCTCGAGCCGGGCGGCCACCCCACCCAGCCTCGGCCCAGCCCGACGCCCACGGCACCCAGCCCGGCTCAAGCCGACCGATCACCCCACCAGCCTCAGCCCAGCCCGATACCCACGGCACCCAGCCCCACTCAAGCCGACAGTACACCCTACACAGCCTCAGCACGCCAGTATAAAAAAGTCAA
>NZ_JBHZAG010000189.1:0-1451 GCF_042754125.1 Amycolatopsis sp. NPDC059235 | reverse complement strand
CAGACGATCGCGGGGAACGCGCCCGGCGTGTGCGGGCCGTCGACGTACTCCAGTTCCGGGCCGGCGGTGTCGCCCGGCAGCCGTCGGCACCAGCGGAGCCGGAAGTCGGCGATGTCGTCCTCGCTCGGGGCGTGCGGGGCGATGTCGTCGGGACGCGCGCGCATCAGCGTCAGCGCCTCGGCGGGGTCGGCGATGCCGCAGGCGAACACGAAATCGGTGTGCTCGCACGCGAACACGCTCGGCTCGGCGGAGCCGGTCACAGCTTCGAGGTCGGTGTTGATGCCCCAGTCGATCCCCGGGGAGTAGTCCTGTTCGGACGGTGGCGTTGCTGCGGTCAATGCGGTTGTCCTTCCTGTCGGCGGATCGGGCGAACGGGAGAGCGGCAGGCCTCAGCGGCGGGCCTGGCGGTACGCGGCGGTTTGTTCGTCGTCGGTCGAGTTCTCCAGGACGCGCGGGAGCACGGCTTGCGCGCGGCGGATCTCGGCTTCGAGTTTCGGGTCGCTGGGCCGGTTGTGGGGGCGTTGCTCGAAGTTCTTCAGCGCTCGCTGTTCGGCGTTGAGGGCTTTCACGAGCCGGGCGACCTGCGCGGGCCGTGCCTTGGTGCGGCGCATCGGGTTTCCTTCCGTGACGGCGGCGGTGTGGGGTGTCCGGGCGGTCAGCAGCGGCGGAGAATCCCCGCGATCGCGTCGTGTTCGGCGGGGTCGACGGTCATGGCGTATTTCGCTTTCACCGCGACCCACTGGGCGACGTAGCCGCAGCGGTCGAGGGCGGGCAGCCACTTGGCCGGGTCCTGGTCTCCCTTGGCGCGGTTGGACTTCGCGGTGACGGCGACCAGCACGAGACGGGTGTCGTTGGCGTAGGCCTCGCGCTGGACGCGGGTCCAGCCGCGGGTGCCGGAGCGGGCGGCCTCGGCCAGCGGCACCATGTGGTCGATGTCCAGCCCGCCCGGGTCGGTCACCGTGACGCCGTCGTAGCGGGAGGTCCACCGGCCGCCGATGATCCGGCAGTGCGGCCCGGTCGTCACGCCGGTGCCTTGTGCCTTCAGGGTTTCCGCGCGGGCGTCGCACTCGCCCGCGACCTGGTCCCAGTGCGGCCAGTCCGCGCGCCGGTAGTGCGCGCCGGTGTCCTCCGGCGCGACCCGCAGCCGCGCCAGCGCGGCCCGCGCCGCCGCGGCGTCGAACCCCGCGCCCGCCTGGTGTGACACGGGCGCGGGGTCGGCGACCGCAGCGCACCCGCCGATCGCAGAGCAGACGGCCGCCGCGAGCGCGCCTGCGACGCGGTGCGGCCGGAAATCAGCAGCCATCGGCAAGTCCTTTCGCAAGAGGGGAAAGAGCAGTGCAGAGGCCTCGCCTGAACGGCGGGAAAGTCCGGTGTTGACGGCGGCCGGCCGGGGTCAGCGCGGGCCCTGCCAACTGAGCAGGTGGTTGTCCTGGCCGCCGATGCGGATCGCC
>NZ_JBHZAG010000188.1:0-1561 GCF_042754125.1 Amycolatopsis sp. NPDC059235 | reverse complement strand
GCGTGGGACCTGATTCCGTAGTAGTCAAGCGATGGGGTGACGCAGGAAGGTAGCTCCGCCAGGCGATGGTTGTCCTGGTGTAAGCGTGTAGGCCGTCATGTAGGCAAATCCGCATGGCAACAGGCTGAGACGTGATGCGTAGCCGTTTGAGGCGAAGTGGGTGATCCTATGCTGTCGAGAAAAGCCTCTAGTGAGTGCATGCACGGCCCGTACCCCAAACCAACACAGGTGGTCAGGTAGAGAATACCAAGGCGATCGGGTGAACTGTGGTTAAGGAACTCGGCAAAATGCCCCCGTAACTTCGGGAGAAGGGGGGCCAAGCGCTGTGATACCCCTTGCGGGTGGAGCGGTGGTTGGCCGCAGAGACCAGCGGAAAGCGACTGTTTACTAAAAACACAGGTCCATGCGAAGTCGCAAGACGATGTATATGGACTGACGCCTGCCCGGTGCTGGAACGTTAAGAGGACCGGTTAACTCCTTTCGGGGGGTGAAGCTGAGAATTTAAGCGCCAGTAAACGGCGGTGGTAACTATAACCATCCTAAGGTAGCGAAATTCCTTGTCGGGTAAGTTCCGACCTGCACGAATGGCGTAACGACTTTCCGGCTGTCTCGACCACAGGCCCGGCGAAATTGCATTACGAGTAAAGATGCTCGTTACGCGCGGCAGGACGGAAAGACCCCGGGACCTTTACTATAGTTTGGTATTGGTTTTCGGTTCGGCTTGTGTAGGATAGGTGGGAGACTGTGAAGCGCTCACGCTAGTGGGTGTGGAGTCGTTGTTGAAATACCACTCTGGTCGGATTGGGAATCTGAACCTCGGACCATGATCTGGTTCAGGGACAGTGCCTGATGGGTAGTTTAACTGGGGCGGTTGCCTCCTAAAGGGTAACGGAGGCGCCCAAAGGTTCCCTCAGCCTGGTTGGCAATCAGGTGTCGAGTGCAAGTGCACAAGGGAGCTTGACTGTGAGACAGACATGTCGAGCAGGGACGAAAGTCGGGACTAGTGATCCGGCACCTCCTGGTGGAAGGGGTGTCGCTCAACGGATAAAAGGTACCCCGGGGATAACAGGCTGATCTTGCCCAAGAGTCCATATCGACGGCATGGTTTGGCACCTCGATGTCGGCTCGTCGCATCCTGGGGCCGGAGTAGGTCCCAAGGGTTGGGCTGTTCGCCCATTAAAGCGGCACGCGAGCTGGGTTTAGAACGTCGTGAGACAGTTCGGTCCCTATCCGCCGCGCGCGCAGGATACTTGAGGAAGGCTGTCCCTAGTACGAGAGGACCGGGACGGACGGACCTCTGGTGTGCCAGTTGTCACGCCAGTGGCATGGCTGGTTGGCTATGTTCGGAAGGGATAACCGCTGAAGGCATCTAAGCGGGAAGCCTGTTCCAAGATGAGGTATCCCACCCCATGTGGGTTAAGGCCCCCAAGAGACGATTGGGTTGATAGGCCAGAAATGGAAGCACAGTAATGTGTTGTCGAGTTGACTGGTACTAATAGGCCGAGGACTTGCCCACAAAGATCGCTCGCATCCACTCTACGGTTCTGAAACACCACACCGG
>NZ_JBHZAG010000186.1:0-1952 GCF_042754125.1 Amycolatopsis sp. NPDC059235 | reverse complement strand
CGAAAATCAAAAGGGATTGTTAAGCCGGAACGGGAAGAAATGAAGTTCGGAGACATAAAAAAAGTAGTGGGTTCGGCAAAACCACACTACGAGAAAAGTTATCATGTCGAAAATGACAATTTTGAAAACACAATTTCGTTTCTCCAGTATAACACAAAACGTGATTTTTGAAGCAAAACGGTTCCTCTTTATGGAGCCGTTTTTTTTATTTCCCGAAGGGTTATTTGTCAGAATGACAAACCGATTTCGAGCCGGCGAGAACCCATTGTCACACCACGATTTAGGGGGTGTGTATAAATGGGCACTCTCTGTGAAATTTGAAGCTTTGAAATTCCGAATGGCGCACTTATACACTCTGTCGAGTGAGTGCTAAAATGCTGAAGCATTTCCGTCAAGCGTGTGGAGGAATCTTGTAGAGAGATATAGCATAGATACCCGTATCTCTAGAGATATTTTGGTATATCCCTGCTATATCTATGGGGTATCTATGCTATATCTTTGGCTTCAAAAACGGCACCTGTTCTAAGAGCATAGAAACTCAACAGGCACAGCCTGTTTGACACCCTTTTTTTTAGGGTGGCACCGAGTTTCCTTATGCTCTTTTTCTCTGAAGCTAAACCTGTTTTATATGTCGTAGTCTTTTTATTGGGAGTGACCCCTTGCTGTACAATTTCCGGAGGTGCCGATAAGGGACGAATTTTCCCTTGTCGGTTGCCTTTGGGGATTGTAAGGGGTGGAGGCTCGGAATCAAAAGGAAACGAAATATCATTCCGAGTGTGCTTCTTTTTTCTGTTCTTGAATTCTATTATTTCCAATGTTAGAATTATGTTAACAACTTGTTAGGAGTGTGTTTGGATGGAAGAGAAAAAACAAATTGGACCTCGAATTACTGTTGAAACATTTAAAAAGCTAGAGTTATTAGCCGAACATTTTACAAAACACAATGAATTTGGAAGAGTTTCAAAAGATGCTGTAATTGAGTTTGCTATTAAGGAATTGTATAGGGACTATTTGGGAAAAGGACGCTAATTTTTGTTGAAAAACTGACTTCGGATTTGGGGTTCTTTATTATTAACTTGATTTTAATTAAACATTACAGGAAAAATTGAGGGGAAATGGATGGATAAACGCAATGGTGACGCGGTTTTCATAGCTCCAAATGATGTTGTAAAAGTGACCACTATGAATCACGTCATTGAAGTTCAGCATATGGAGAAGATGAACCGGAAAAATAATATCAAAAAATTGGACAAGGATAGGTTTGTAGACCTCTCTACTGGGGAGATCCGGGAGTTCGAGCATTCGGAAAATCGGCAGGAAAATTATAATTCTTTGAGACAAACCTTTAAGAAGCTGCGTTATTTGATAAATAACAATTTTATAGGACGGCCAAATGAATTACATATAACTTTGACATACAAGAAAAATATGACGGACACGAAAAAACTTTATAGTGATTTTCAAAATTTTATCGACAGGTTGCGTTATAAATACAAGAAAGAAAGTTCGATAGATTATTTATCGGTGGTAGAGCCACAAGGACGTGGAGCCTGGCATTGTCATGTTTTAATGCGCTTTAATGATTTGGATAAGATTTATATTAAAAATGCTGAATTAAGGAGTCTATGGGGTTTAGGATTTGTAACAATCAAGTCATTAAAGGATATAGACAACATAGGAGCCTATTTGAGCGCTTATTTGACTGATATAGACCTAGAAGATGTCCAAGACAGGGAAACAGCCTTAAAAGTGGCTTCAGAGGGCTGTGAGGTGCAAACAAAGATCGTAGAAGGTCGGGAAAAGAAATTTTTAAAAGGCGGACGGCTGCACATGTATCCTTCCGGAATGAATATGTATCGAAAATCAAAAGGGATTGTTAAGCCGGAACGGGAAGAAATGAAGTTCGGAGACATAAAAAAAGTAGTGGGTTCGGCAAAACCACACTACGAGAA
>NZ_JBHZAG010000185.1:0-2892 GCF_042754125.1 Amycolatopsis sp. NPDC059235 | reverse complement strand
GTACGGCCCCCAGGCCGTGCACGCTGACCCTCCGGACGCCGACTTGAAGGCGATCTCGCACGCCCCGGCGAAGCCGGGGCCAACACTTCTGTCGTACCCCGGCGTTACGCTCTGCCCCATGTCCGACACCGCCACGGTCACCACCCCTCCCGAGGCCGGCGCGCCCGCCAGGAGGCGGCCTGCGTTGTCGCCGTCCCGGGCGAGCGACTTCAAGCAGTGCCCGCTTCTCTATCGCTTCCGCGCGGTCGATCGGCTGCCGGAGGTGCCCACCAGGGCGCAACTGCGCGGCACGCTCGTCCACGCGGTGCTGGAGCGGCTTTTCGCCCTCCCCGCCGCCGAACGCGTCGCTCCGCGCGCGAAGGAGCTGCTCGCGCCGACCTGGACGGAGCTGTCCAGCGACAGTCCGGAGTGGACAGAGCTGTTCGCGGACGGCGAACCCGGCGAGACCGACAAGTGGCTGGCTTCCGCCGAAAAACTGCTCGACTCGTACTTCGAGCTGGAAGATCCGCGAAGGCTGGAGCCGGAGGCGTGCGAGCTGCACGTCGAGATCGAGCTGGGCTCGGGTGTGCTGCTGCGCGGGTACATCGACCGGGTGGATGTCGCGCCGACCGGCGAGATCCGGGTCGTGGACTACAAAACCGGCGCCGCCCCGCGGGAAATCGGCGAGGCCAAAGCGCTCTTCCAGATGAAGTTCTACGCGTTGGTGCTGTGGCGGTTGCGCGGGGTCGTCCCGCGGCAGCTGAAGCTGATGTATCTGACCGACGGCCAGTCGCTGGCCTACACGCCGGACGAGGCGGAGCTGGTCCGGTTCGAGCGCACGCTGGAAGCGATCTGGCAGGCGATCCTGAAGGCGGGCAAGACCGGCGATTTCCGGCCGAACAAGGGCAAGCTGTGCTCGTGGTGCGATCACCAGGCGCATTGCCCGGAGTTCGGCGGCACGCCGCCGGAGTATCCGGGCTGGCCGGAGCCTGATCCGGGCGAGGAGACGGTCTTGGACCGGGCCGACTGATGGGCGACGCGTTCTTCCTCCCGCTCGGCGGCGAGCGGTACGAGGCGACTGAGCACACCACGGGCCCGTGGAATCCGGGAGCCCAGCATTTCGGCCCGCCGTCGGCGCTGCTGGTGCGCGGGCTCGAACGGCTGGAGTCGCGGCATCCGGCGCAGCTGGCGCGGGTGACGGTCGAGATCCTCGGCCCGGCTCCGGTGGGCGAGCTGGAGCAGCGGTCGTGGATCGAACGGCCGGGCCGGACGGTCGAATTGGTCCAGTCCGAGCTGTCCGCGAACGGCCGGACGGTCGCGCGGGCGTCGGGGTGGCGGATCGCGACGTCGGACACCGCCGACATCGCCACCGACGGCGGTCCGCTGCTGCCCGCGGCCGACGCGGGCAGCGAGGCGGCCTTCCCGGACGACTGGCAGGGCGGTTACCTGCACGCGATCGAATGGCGTTCGGTCCGCGGCGCGATCTCCGCTCCCGGCCCGGCCGCGGTGTGGGGACGGCAGCGGTATCCGCTGGTCGACGGCGAGGAACCGACCGGCCTGCAACGGCTGTTCGCGATCGCCGACTCCGGCAACGGGGTGTCGCATTTCCTGCCGGCGGGCGAGTGGTGGTTCATCAACTCGGAGCTCACCGTGCACCTGCGGCGGGTCCCCGAGGGCGAGTGGATCGGCCTCGACGCGGTGACGCTGGTCGGGCCGCACGGCGTCGGCACCGCGACCAGTACGCTGCACGATCGTTCCGGTCCGGTCGGCACCGGCGCGCAGGCTTTGCTGGTGCGTCCGCGACAGGCCGGGGGCGGATGAGCGCGCCGCGGCGCACGAGTCCGATAGCCTTCGCGGAACGACCGACAAGGGAGCGCTCCGGCATGCAGATCACCTCGGTGGTCAACCAGAAGGGCGGGGTGGGCAAAACCTCGCTGAGCGTGGGCGCGGCCGCGGCCCTCGCCGAACGCGGCAGGCGGGTGCTGCTCGTCGACCTCGACCCGCAGGGGCACGCGACCACCGAGATGCTCGGCATGGACGAGGTCCCGGCGGACTCGCCGAGCCTGGCGAAGGCGCTGACGAAGCTGTGGAAGGGCCCGATCGAGCAGCTGGCCGTCCCGCATCCGCGCAGCAACCTCGGCCGCGGCGGCGCGTTCGACGTGATCCCCACGTCGCCGGGCATGTTCGACCTGATCCGCAGGCTGGACCAGTTCCGCGTGCCCGGCTGGCAGCTGGCGAGGGTGATCCAGTTCGCCCACTACGACCACGTGATCATCGACTGCCCGCCGGCCCAGGACGTCCTGACGAACAACGCGCTGGCGGCTTCGCACGGCATCCTGGTCCCGGTCCAGCCGGACAAAACGAGCATCCGAGCGCTGCGCCTGCTGTCGGAACAGGTCCGCTACGTAGAACAAACGACCGGCCGCGCCCCCATCGCCTGGTTCGGCATCGTGCCCGGCCTGTACCGCCGCCCCATCTCGCACTACGCCGCGGCCGCCCTGCAGGAGATGTACTCCTTCGGCGTCCCGATGCTCTCGCACGTCCCCCTGGGCGTAGTGATGAACGAAGCCGCCGCCCACGGCGTCCCGGTCACCACCTTCGCCCCGGAAACCATCCAAGCGGTGTCGTTCCGGGAGATTGCCGAGACCTTGGACAGCTACCTGGCGCAAAACCCCGGCCCCACCGAGGTTCCCGCCGACGACGAGTTCGTGTTCGAGGACTTCATTTCCGAGGTAGCTGTAGCGCGCAACGTCAACGACAACGGCGCCCGCAAGAAGCTGTACGACCTCATGCCCAAGCGCCCCAACCGCCCGCGCTAAGGCACCGTCCACTTCAGACCAACAGGACCACACCGCGGGATCGCGCCGGCGTTTGGGGGCTCACCGGCGTGACAGGCCGAAGGCCCCTCACGCC
>NZ_JBHZAG010000184.1:0-4959 GCF_042754125.1 Amycolatopsis sp. NPDC059235 | reverse complement strand
TCCAATGACAGGATGCCGGCGGCGTGGGCGGCGGTGATTTCGCCGAGGGAGTGTCCGGTGAGGTAGTCGGGGCGCACGCCCCAGGACTCGAAGAGACGGAAGAGGGCGGTTTCGAGGGTGAACAGCGCAGCTTGGGCGTAAGTCGTCGGGTCGAGGGCGTGCGGGTCGTGTCCCCAGGCGGCGTCGAGCAAGGGCCGGTCGAGGTGGGGGTCGAACAGGGCCGCGGTTTCGTGGAAGGCGTCGGCGAACACCGGGAACCTTTCGGCCAGTTCCCGGCCCATTCCCACCCGCTGCGTTCCCTGACCCGAAAACACAAAAACCAGACGACCGTGACCGGCCACGCGGCCGACCGCGCCCTGCAAGCCCTGGACTGCCTCGGCACGGTCCGACGCGACGACGACTGCCCGGTGTTCCAACGCAGCACGTGAGGTCGCCAGCGAATAAGCCACATCGGCCAACGGCACATCGCTGTCGAGACTGTCGAGGAACGAAGCGACACTAGCGGCCTGCGCGGCCAAAGCTGCTTCGCTGCGTGCCGAAATCACCAGCGGCACGGCGTCCGAACTCTCCCGGGCCGGAGCATCGCGTTCCGGAGCGTCCGCCGCGGCGACGTGTTCGAGGATGACGTGGGCGTTGGTTCCGCTGATCCCGAACGAGGAGACCCCCGCCCGCCGGGGACGACCGTGCTCAGGCCACTCCCGGGCCTCGGTCAGCAACCGCACCGCACCCGAAGACCACTCCACCTCCCGCGACGGCTCGTCCACATGCAACGTCCTCGGCATCACGCCGTGCCGCATCGCCATGATCATCTTGATCACGCCGGCCGAGCCCGCGGCGGCCTGTGCGTGCCCGATGTTCGACTTCACCGAGCCCAGCCACAACGGCTGGTCGCGGTCCTGGCCGTAAGCGGCCAGCAATGCCTGCGCCTCGATCGGATCGCCCAGCGCGGTACCGGTGCCGTGCCCCTCCACCACGTCCACCTCCGACGCTGACAACCCCGCCGACGCCAACGCCCGCCCGATCACCCGCTGCTGCGCCGGACCATTCGGCGCCGTCAAGCCATTCGAGGCACCGTCCTGATTCACCGCCGAGCCCCGCACCACCGCCAGCACCTCATGCCCCAACCGGCGGGCATCCGACAACCGCTCCACAACCACAACGCCCGCACCCTCGCCCCAGCCGACGCCGTCCGCTCCCTCCGCGAACGACTTGCATCGGCCGTCGGGCGCCAAACCGCCTTGCAGACCGAAGTCGGCGAAGGTTTCCGGGGTGGCCATCACGGTCACGCCGCCGGCCAGCGCCAGCGAACACTCCCCCCGCCGCAACGCCTCAACCGCCAAATGCAGACTCACCAACGACGACGAACACGCCGTGTCCACCGACAGCGCAGGCCCCTCCAAACCCAGGAAATACGCCACCCGGCCGGACACCACGCTGCCAAGACTTCCGCTGCCGAGGTACCCGGCGACGTCGTCGCCTGCCCGGTCGCCGAGCGATGCGCGCCAGTCGTGGTACATCACTCCGGCGAACACCCCGGTCGCCGAACCCCGCAACGACAACGGATCGATGCCGGCGCGCTCGAGCGCCTCCCACGAAATCTCGAGAAGCAGCCGCTGCTGCGGATCCGTGGCCATCGCTTCGCGGGGGCCAAGCCCGAAGAATCCCGCGTCGAAATCCGCGGCGTCGCGGATGAAGCCGCCTCCGCTGGTGTAGCCACCCGCACGCGCACGGTCGAACGTCGCGGTCAGATCCCAGCCCCGGTCAGCCGGGAACGGCGTGATGCCGTCGGTTTCAGCGATCACCATTCGCCACAGGTCCTCGGGAGACTCGATCCCGCCCGGGAACCGGCACGCCATCCCCACGATCGCGATCGGCTCGGCAGCCGGGGCAATGGCCGGCGCCGAGACGACTGCCTCGGGTTTCCGGTCCGCGAGCCTGCCGTGAAGATGGTCAGCCAGCGCCAGCACTGTCGGATAGTCGAAAATCAACGTGGCGGATAATCTCAGCCCGGTCGCCGAGGCCAGCGAGTTCCGCAATTCCACGGCCGCCAGCGAATCGAGCCCGATCTGGCTGAACGTCCGGCGCGGGTCGATCGCATCCGCGTCTTCGTGGCCGAGCACAGCGGCGACGTTCGCCCGTACCACCTCCGTGACGACCTGGCGTCCGTCTTCGCTTCCGTCCGCCCGGGATGCCAGCGCCGAGCCGGAACCGGTCGCGGCCCGCCGGGCCGGACTCCCGGCCAGCCCGCGGAAGACACTCGGCATCGCCTCGCCGCGGGCGCGCAACGCGGATCGGTCGATCCGCACGGGCAGTACGACCGCATGGTCCGCTTTCACCGCCTCGTCGAACAATTCCAAGCTGTCGGAAGCGGACAGCGGAACGACGCCGGAACGGCCCGCCCGCTGCAAGCCGGCAGCGGTCAGCCCGGCCCCCATGCCGCCGGAGCCGGCCCACAGGCCCCATTCCAGCGCCAAGGCGGGGAGCCCGGCGGATCGCCGGTGCTCGGCCAGCGCGTCCAGGAACACGTTCGCCGCCGCGTAGTTTCCTTGGCCCGCCCCATCGAAGACACCAGCGTGGGACGAGAACAGCACGAACGCCGACAATCCCAGGTCCCGTGTCAGTTCATGCAGATACCAGGCGCTGTCGGCCTTCGCCCGCAACACGCCGTCGAACCGGTCCGGCGACAATCCCGAGACCACGCCGTCATCCAGTACACCGGCGGCGTGCACCACGCCGCTCACGGGATGTTCCGTCAGCAATGCCCGCAGCGCTTCCCGGTCGCCCGCATCGCATGCCACGACCCGAACATCGGCGCCCAAGCCGTTCAGGTCCCGCACCAGGTCGTCCGCTCCGGGCGCGTCCATGCCCCGGCGGCTGGCGAGCACCAGCCGCCGAACCCCGTGCCGCACGACGAGATGCCGGGCGACGAGGGCGCCGAGTCCGCCGGTGCCGCCGGTGATCACCACCGTCGAGCCCCAGGAAAGGCCGGTGGCGGCGATGGTGTCGACACGAACAATCCTTGCCGCGCGAAGAACTCCGTCGCGGACGGCGACCTCCGGTTCGCCCGACGCCACCACTGGGGGAAGCACGGACCGCAAGGTCGCCTTGTCCTCCAGATCTTCCACGTCCAGCAGGACAAACCGGCCCGGATTCTCCGCCTCGGCCGCCCGCACCAAACCCCACACCGGAGCCACCGCCGGATCGATCGCGACATCGCCTGCCGCGACGGCACGCCGGGTCACCACAACCAGCCGCGACGACGCGAACCGTTCGTCGCTGAGCCACGTCTGCACCAACCGCAGGGCACGGGAAAGCCCGGCTCGCACCGCGTCGGGCACCTCGCCGTGGCCGGCTTCGACCGCGGCGACCACAACGTCCGGCACCGGCGACTCGCCGTCCAGCGAGCCGAAGTCCGCAAAGGCCCGATCGGGGGTCTCGGGTGTCCGAACCGGAACCCAGCCGAGCCGGAACAGCGACCCAGTACGCGCGAGCTGGCCGGGATCGATCTGGCGAGCGACGAATCGGTCCACCGTCGCCACCAGGGCACCTGACCCGTCGGCGATGGTCAGTGACACCCCTTCGCCGCTCGTGGGACGGATACGAACCCGCAACGCGGAGGCGCCCGTCGCGTGCAAGGCCACCCCAGACCACAAAAACGGCAGCCGGACCGCGTCCACGGGCTCGTCGTCAAGGACATCCGCGGCGTGCAAAGCCGCGTCCAGCAGCGCAGGATGCAGGCCGAACGCGCGGGCATCCGCTTGATCCGGCAAGGCGATCTCCGCGAACACCTCCGGTCCGCGTTGCCAAGCCGCACGCAGGCCCCGGAACAACGGACCGTACGAATATCCTTGGCTGGCCAGCTTTTCGTACCAGCCATCGAGATTGATCGCTTGTGCGTCCCGGGGCGGCCAGACCGTCAAGTCCAGAGGTTCCGGTGCCGGCGCGTTTTCGGCGAGCACTGCTCGTGCGTGCCGGGTCCAGTCCTCGGCGTCGTCCGAACGCGAGTACACCGAGAGTTCTCTGCCTCCGTTCCGCTCCGCCGCACCGACTTCCACGCGCATCGAGACAGTGCCGTGTTCGACGAGTACGAGCGGCGTCTCCAACGTGAGTTCCTCGACGACCGCGCAGCCCACTTCGTCTCCCGCGCGCACGGCGAGTTCCACGAATACCGTGGCAGGCATCAGGACGGTGCCGGAGATGACATGGTCGGCAAGCCAAGGATGGGACGTCAGCGAGAGCCGGCCGGTCAGCACCGCGCCGCCGTCGGCCATCGTCACGACCGCGCCGACCAGCGGATGGTCGGCGGGGGCCTGTCCGAGAGCGGGAAGGTCGGCAACGCGATGAGCCTGGGAGAGCCAGAAGCGGCGCGGCTGGAACGCGTAGGTCGGCAGGTCCACTCGTCGCGCGGACGACTGGGCGTAGAACCGCTCCCAGTCGACCTCGACGCCCCGGGTGTGCGCGACGCTGACCGCGGTGAGCAGTTGGGCGATCTCGTCGTGGCGGGGTCGGAGGGCGGGGATGAAGGCGGTGTGGGTGGTGTCGGTGTGGGTGAGGTTGTGGGGGGTGAGGGCGGTGAGGGTGGCGTCGGGTCCGATTTCGAGGTAGGTGGTGGCGCCGAGGGCTTCGAGGGTGCGGATGGCGTCGGTGAAGCGGACGGTGTCGCGGGTGTGGCGTACCCAGTGTTCGGGGGTGCAGATGTCGTGGTCGGCGAGGGTGCCGGTGAGAGTGGAGACGACGGGGGTGTGGGGCGGGGTGTAGGCGAGGGTTCTGGCGGTGCGGTGGAGGTCGGGGAGGAGGGGGTCCATGAGGGGGGAGTGGAAGGCGTGCGAGACCCGCAGTTCGGTGCCGCCGTGTGCGGCGAGGATGCGGTGGATGGTGGGGCGGGGTCCGGAGACGACGAGGTTGTGGGGGGTGTTGTGGGCGGCGATGGCGGTGTGGTGGTCGAGCAGGGGGCGGATC
>NZ_JBHZAG010000183.1:0-4990 GCF_042754125.1 Amycolatopsis sp. NPDC059235 | reverse complement strand
GCCCCTTCGGCCTGTCCCGCCGCTCAGCCCCAAACGCCGGCTAAAAGCAATCCCGCGGTGGTGGTACCGGAAGGGGGGAGGCGAGGGGGTTGGTGGATTCGGAGAGTCGCGGGGGTTGGCTGTTGATGCCTGGAGTGGTGAAGAAGACACGGCTGGTTCGGTGATGTGGGCAACCTCGGCTGGCGTTTGCGGGCTGTAACCGGCAGACTGAACGCGCTGTGAGGGGAGTATTCCTTCGCGGCGGTGTCGTCAGCACGGTGACCCGGCGGAGCATTCGCCGAGGTCCCCGGCACCGTCGGCCGGTTTCGTACCGGCGGGAGAGACCTCCGGTTAGTTGCTGCTGCGCACTATCCGGAGGTTTCTGAGATGACCGTCCCCCTGTGGCTGTGGTTCGCGACAGTCGGCGGGCTGCTCGCGCTGATCGCCATCGACCTGGTGATCGTCGACCACAAGCCGCACGAGGTGACCACCGGCGAGGCCGCTCGCTGGGTGATTTTCTACATCGGCTGCGCCGTCCTGTTCGGCGCGGGCGTCTGGTTCTTCGCCGGGCACGACCCCGGGGTCCAGTTCTTCACCGGGTACATCACCGAGTACTCGCTGAGCGTGGACAACCTCTTCATTTTCATGATCATCATGACCTCGTTCAAGGTGCCCGCGATCCACCAGCACCGCGTGCTGCTCGTCGGCATCCTGCTCGCGCTGGGCATGCGGAGCGTGTTCATCGCGGTCGGCGCGGCGCTGATCAACCAGTTCGTGTGGGTGTTCTTCGTCTTCGGCGCGGTGCTCGTGTGGACCGCGATCAGCATGCTGCGCGGCAACGGCGACGAGGAGGAGTACCACGAGAACGCGCTCACCCGCTGGGTGCGCAAGCTCTTCCCGGTCACCGACGACTACCACGGCCACAAGTACCTGGTGAAGGAAGGCGGCAAGCGGAAGATCACCCCGATGCTGCTGGTCATCATCGCGATCGGCTCGGCCGACCTGCTGTTCGCGGTGGACTCCATCCCGGCGATCTTCGGCATCACCCAAGAAGCGTTCCTCGTCTTCACCGCCAACGCGTTCGCGCTGATGGGCCTGCGGCAGCTGTACTTCCTGCTCGGCGGGCTGGTCACGAAGCTCGTCTACCTCAGCTACGGCCTCGCGGTGATCCTCGCCTTCATCGGCGCGAAGCTCGTGGTGCACGCGCTGCACGAGTACCACCTCGCGCCGGACTGGCTCGACATCAGCAACTGGATGTCCCTCGGCGTCATCGTCGTGGTCCTCACCGTCACCACGGTGCTCAGCCTGGCGAAAGCCAAGCGCGACGAACAGCGGGCGGTCGAGGCGAAATAGGTCGTTTGCCTTGCTAAGGATCGGGTACGGTCGTCGGCATGCGTCCTGCCGACATCGAAGTCCTCGCCGTCCCCGGCCGTCCCGCGCTGCGCGGTGACCTCCTGCTCGCCGCGGTGAGCAGTCCCGACCTGGAAGCCGACCAGTACCGCAGCGCGATCCGGCGGATCTCGCTGTCGGGCGGCGAAACTCCGTGGACGCACGGTCCGCGCGACTCCGCCCCGGCGATTTCGCCGGACGGCCGCTGGGTCGCGTTCCTGCGCGCGGGCGACGGGAAGGGCTCCGAAGGCAGCCCGCAGGTGCACGTGATGCCCGTCGACGGCGGCGAAGCCCGGAAGCTGACGTCGCTGCACCTCGGCGCGGACGCTCCGGTGTGGGCCCCGGATTCGCGCTGGCTCGCGTTCACCGCGCGGGAAGCCGAGCCGGGCCGCTACGGCACCGAGGACGCCGACGAGCGCACGCCGGAGCCCGCCGCCGAGGCGCCGCGGCTGATCACCCGGCTCGACTACCGGATCGACAACATCGGTTTCCTGCGCGACCGGCCGAAGCGGCTGTACGTGCTCGACACGTTCGAAGAGGGCGAGCCGGAAGCGGTGACGCCGCGCGATTACAGCGTCAGCCAGCCGGTCTGGACGCCGGACGGCGAGCGTGTCGTCGTGATCGTGCCGCACGATTTCGACCGGATTGAAACGCGCGAGCACGACCTCGTCGCGTTCCCGGTCGACGGCGGCGAACCCGAGGTGCTCGCGGCCTGCGCCGGGTACGCCGATCAGCCGGTGTACGCGGCGGACGGCACGCTCTACTTCTTCGGCACGTCCCATGAGGACGGTGTCGTCGTCGCTTCCAACACCGGGCTGTATGCGGTCGTGCCGGACGGGAAACCACGGCGGCTGACCGATGTGGAGACCGTGGACGTCGAGATCGGTTCCGGTCCGGCGGTTCCGCTCGGCGACGAGGTGCTGGTCGCCGTCCGCAATCGCGGTGCGGTGGAACTGCGGGCGATCGCGACGGACGCCGACGGGGCGAAGTTCGACGACTTGCGCGTGCTGCACGCCGGACAGTCGGCGGTCCACGGATTCGCGGCGGATGGCGAAACTGTCGTCGCGGTTGTGGCCGGGCTGGACACCGCGGGCGAGCTGGTGGTGCTCGGCCCGGGCGGCCCGCGTGCGCTCACCGATTACTCGAAGCCGTTGCGGGACAAGGGTCTTTGCGAGGTCGTGGAACTCGAAACGACCGCGCCGGACGGCTACCCGGTGCATGGCTGGCTCGTGCTTCCCGAGGGCGACGGACCGCATCCGGTGCTGCGAGTGGTGCACGGCGGGCCGTTCGCCCAGCAGGAATGGACGGTGTTCGACGAGGCGCAGGTCTATGCGTCGGCCGGATTCGCGGTCGTGCTCGGCAACCCGCGCGGATCGGCCGGATACGGGCAATCGCACGGTACTTCGGTCGTGCACAACATGGGCACTGTCGATGTCGACGACGTCCTCGCACTGCTCGACAAGGCGTTGGAACGGCCGGACCTCGACGCGTCGCGGACCGGGATCATGGGCGGTTCCTACGGCGGATTCATGACGAGCTGGGTCGCTGCGAAGTACCCGGACCGGTTCCGCGCGGCGTGGAGCGAGCGCGCGGTGAACGCGTGGGATTCCTTCGCCGGCAGCTCCGACATCGGCTACTACTTCACCGAGGGCTACGTCGGCGCGGACCCGGAGGAGCAGCGTCTGCGCAGCCCGCTCAGCTACGCCGCCGACATCCGGATCCCGTTCGCCGTCGCGCATTCCGAGCAGGACTGGCGCTGTCCGCTGGAGCAGGCGCAGCGGCAGTTCGTGGCGCTGCGCCAGGCCGGCGTGGAGACGGAATTCCTGCTGTTCCCCGGCGAGGGGCACGAGCTGACGCGCTCGGGCAAGCCGCGGCACCGCGTGCAGCGGTTCGAGGCGGTGCTGGCCTGGTGGGCCCGGCACCTCAGCTGAGCAGCGTGTAGTTCAGCTCCTCGCACACCCGCCCGAGCGGCACGTCGAGCCCCGGATGGTCCAGCGGAAGCAGGACGTCCGGGGCGATCGGCAGCGCCGCGCCCGCGGGCGGGTCCCACAGGCACACCGAGGGCCTGCCCGCGTCCATCGACGAGCGGTACCAGAGCCCGTCGAGGTCCGGCATCGCGCCGCGGATCGCCCGCGCCCACGCCTGGGTGATCTTCTTCGGGCCGCTGGAGATCTCCTGCGACGCGCCGACCCGGGTCGGCCACAGGCCGGTGAGGTCGAGCAGCCGCAGCACCCGCGTCGGGCGCACCACGACCAGTCTCGGGCCGCGCGTCGTGCGGTCCACCGTCGAGGTCGTCTGGAACACCTCGGCGACGCTCGTGCGCACGGTCAGGCCGAAATACAGCACGCCGTTGCCCGGGTCGGTGACCGGACGGCCGCCGCGGCCGGGCGGCTGCTGGTCGAACCGGCCGTGCGGGAGCGGGCCGGTGTAGCGGAAGGCGTTCCACTGCTGCGGGTGATTGCCGTGCGCGGTGAAGATGCGGACCAGCCGGGTCTCGGGCTGCACTGAAACCACGTCGTGGCTGCGGTCCAGCCCCTTGACCAGAGCCGACCGCGCCGGAGGCGAGGGGAGCCGGGCCATGCGGGGGAGGTTGTCCGTCCTGTGTCGGGGCAGGGGGCGGGCCTTGGCGCACGGAGGGCGGGGCGCGCGCAGGCGGGGAGGGTCAGCGGGTCAGAACGGCGAGCCGAGCGTGGCGACCAGCCGGGCGACCTGCTCGGGGTCGCCGCCGGCGAGCAGCCACTGCCGCGGCGTCGCGGGCCGGTCGCTGATCACCAGGTCGGCCTGCGGGGTGTTCATGAACGCGGCGACGACCAGCGCCGGCTGGTCCTCGGGGACGGCGCGCAGCACGGTTTCGAGGCCGGGCAGCACGCCCGCGCCGTTGAACTGCCACGCGGGCAGCCGCCATCCCTGGTCTTTCCAGCCGGTGAGTCTGCCTTCCTTGAGGCGGTGCCGGATCCGGCTGTCGTCGACGTTCAGCATCTCGGCGGCCTGGCCGACCGACAGCGCGGAATCGGCGAGCACGGCGTGCGCGGCGACGGTGCGCGCGCGGAAGTCCGTCTCGCCCTCGTCTCGCGGGCTCAGGTCGAGACCGGCGTCGGTGAGCGCGGCCTGCTGGTCGGGGGAGAAGTAGTGCGAGGGGTCGGGATTGGGCGGCGACAGCCTGCGGGCCGCGTCCTCCACGAGCGTGAGGAACTCGTTCGCGTCGGCCTTGAGGCCGGCTCTGGCGAGAACGTTCTCCAGCGCTATCGACATACGCTCAGCCTAGCGCGTGTGTGCGGGTTCGTGCGGTTTCTGGCCTTTTTGTGGGTGAATTCACCAAAGATCGCCACGCATCGCACAGAAGTAAACACGATGCGTAGGCGATGTCGGGACAGTCTGCCCCGCACCGGGTGGCTTGTCCAGGCTTTCGAGTGCTTGACACTCCCGGACCGCGGATTTACGTTGCGAACGAGTAATCGGTTTCCCGCCCTCGGGTGCGGCCCGTGCTCCGCCGTCCGCGGCGGAAGCTGGGGGGACAGGGGGT
This sequence comes from Amycolatopsis sp. NPDC059235, assembly GCF_042754125.1. NCBI lineage: Bacteria > Bacillati > Actinomycetota > Actinomycetes > Pseudonocardiales > Pseudonocardiaceae > Amycolatopsis > Amycolatopsis sp. NPDC059235. The sequence continues at coordinate 99 of NZ_JBHZAG010000183.1, read as the reverse complement.
GGGGCGTGGCGGGCGGGGCGGGGGGTGTACCCCCGGGCGCCCCGCCCGGCGGTTGGCCCGGGTTGGCTTTTTGGGCGGGGGGGGGGGGGCGGGGTTAGG
>NZ_JBHZAG010000182.1:0-5057 GCF_042754125.1 Amycolatopsis sp. NPDC059235 | reverse complement strand
AGGTGTGGGGGGGGGGGGGTGGGGTTGCACCGCCCGGGGCGGGGCGGGCGCCGCCCCCCGGGGGGGGGCCCCCCCCGCGCCCCCCCCCCCCCTTCCTGATCAGGCTGGAACGTGCCAAACCTGAGTGAACAAACCATTGCAGTCATAGATCTGCAACTGCGTGCCATCCGCGGTCTGCGCCTGCGGATCGTCGAGGCACCGACCCGACTGCGGGTTGTAGATCGACCCGTCCGCCCGCGCTTGCCATTGCTGGGCAGGCGTGCCGAGACAGTCGCGAAGCTCCACTTTGGACGAATTCGCGGTGCCGCCGCCGACGATGTTCAGGCATTTGTCGAAAGCCCGGATCGTGCCGTCGGTTTCCAGCGACCACTGCTGACCGGTCGCGATGCCGCAGGTGTAGAGCTGCACCGCGTTGCCGTTGACCGACGTGTTGGTGTTCACGTCGACGCATTTGCCAGTGGTGCCGGGACCGGTGATCTGCCCCTGCGCGTTCGGCAGCGTCGCCGTGCCGAAGTCCGTTTCGCATTTGCCAGTGGACAAATGCGTGCCCGCGAGCATCAGGAAGGTGTTGCCCGAAGGCGCGCCGAGCAACGGCGAACTGTACCCGGCGCAGGCCGTCTCGCCCGCGTCGTAGCCGCCGGTCGGTGCGGTGGTCACCGGCGTGGTGATCTCTTGCCAGGCACCGGATCCGAGGTTCCGGTTCACGAACAGCACGTGCCCGTCCTCCGGCTGGATCGCCAGCGAGCCGTCCGTGCCCGCGACGACCCGCTGTCCGGACGCGACGAGGGTCCCGTTCGCGCCGCCCGCCGGCGACCAGGTCAGGTACGGCGTGTGCAGCAGGAACCGGTGGTCGGCGGTCTCGATCCGGGTGCCGAGGCTGCCGGGATTCCACGATTCGGCGTCCGGGGAGGTCTTGAAGTAGACGTCGCAAGCCTGGTCTGGATCGAAGCCGGCTCTGCAATCCTCGTAGGTCATCGCGTAGGTGCCGTTGGGCAACGGGACGACGGTGGCCATCCCAGGCCGCTCGACTCCGTTCTGCACCGCGACGTCGTAGACCTCGTTGCCCCAGGTCAGGCCGCCGTCGGTGGAGACCGCGTGCGCGAGAACCTGGGCGTAGTTGTTGACCGACGGGCGTTCGTCGGAGAAGTAGCAGATGAGGCCGTGATCGGTGGTGGCGAACTCGGGTTCCCAAATGCCGTGGCCGATCGTGTTCGCCATCCCGGACTCGGCCGCGCACGAACTGCGGTAAGTCCAGCTCGCGCCCTGGTTGGTGGACACGAAGACCTCGACCGCCTGCTGCGTGTAGTCGCCGTGGTTCCAAGCGGTGCCCGCGGCGAGCAGCGTGCCGGCCGGGAGCGATCCTTCGGCGCGCGGCAATTCGTACAGCGTCGGGCCGTCGAGATCCCAGCCGTGCTGGGTGTCGGTGACCGTGCTGATCGGCGAAGACGTCCAGGTCACGCCGTTGTCAGTCGAGCGGTAGACCGGGAAGTTCGCCTTCCCGACGCCAGTGCCGGAGTGGGAGAAGGTCGCCAGCAGAGTGCCGTTCGCGCTGCCGTTGTGCGCGAGGCGGATGACGCGCGGATAGCTCGCGTCCTCAGTGGAACCACTGGCGGTGCTGGGCCGGTAAAGCACCCCGCCGGAGGTGGTGGCCGCGGTGGCGGTGCCCGCCGGAAACGCGGCCGCGAGGGCAGCGCCGAGCACGACAGCGGCGACCAGCGCGCCGCGCCGTCTCGGACGAGATCGGGAAGGGAGGGGACCAGGCGACATGAGCGTCACTCCTAGGACGGGACGGCGCCACAACCTCCTGGCAGCTCCCCTTCCCCGGCACAACGACCCGCGCGCGGCAGCTGTGCGCCGTCGCCGCGCGAAGCTTCTCGGGAGGTGGCCGCCGGTGGACCCAGGCCGCTTTGCCATCGTGTGAAAACCTGAGCGTACTCCGATTTGCACACGTTGCAAGAAACTGTCCGGCAGACAATCGCCATCACCCGCGCACACCCGGATGTCCGCCCGCCGCCCCCCCGACGAGCGACGCGGGAGCACGCAGCGGAGACCGTTCAACGGACCGCGCTGGTCCGCCCGGGCGATCCCCGGAATCGGCGGAGTGGCAGCACTTCCGCCGCGCCGGTCCGGTCTGTTTGCCTCGTGGAGTCGGCACCCACGGAACGCGAGGGGAGCACGCGTGCAGCCGTTCGTCCTGCCCGAGTTCTATCTGTCGTATCCCGCCCGGCTGAACCCGCACCTGGACGGCGCGCGGAAGCACAGCAAGGCGTGGGCGTACTCGATGGACATGATCGACGTGCCCCAGCACGGGACCGTCATCTGGAACGAACACGACCTCGACTCCCACGACTACGCGCTGCTGTGCTCCTACACCCACCCCGACGCCGCCCCGCCGGAACTCGACCTGGTCACCGACTGGTACGTCTGGGTCTTCTATTTCGACGACCATTTCCTGGAACTCTTCAAACGCACCGGCGACATCGAACACGCACGCGATTACCTGGACCGCATCGCTCGCTTCATGCCCGCCGAAGGCGCCATCACCGAGACCCCGGAAAACCCCGTCGAACGCGGCCTGACCGACCTGTGGAACCGCACCGTCCCCCACCGCTCCGCGGGCTGGCGCCGCCGCTTCCGCGAAAGCACGCGCAACCTCCTCGACGAATCCCTCTGGGAACTCGCCAACATCAACGAGGGCCGCGTCGCGAACCCCATCGAATACGTCGCGATGCGCCGCAAAGTCGGCGGCGCCCCATGGTCGGCGAATCTGATCGAACATTCCCTGAACGCCGAAGTCCCCGACGAAATCGCAGCCAAACGCCCGATGGAAGTCCTGCGCGACTGCTTCGCCGACGCCGTGCACCTGCGCAACGACCTCTTCTCCTACCAGCGAGAAGTCGAAGACGAAGGCGAGCTGTCCAACAGCGTCCTGGTCTTCGAAAGGTTCCTGGGCTGCACCACTCAAGAGGCCGCAGACGCGGTAAACGATCTCCTCACCTCGCGCCTGCACCAATTCGAACACACCGCCCTCACCGAAGTCCCCGCCCTCTTCGAGGAAAACGGAATACACCCCGCCGGACGAGCCGAAACGTTCTCTTACGTCAAAGGCCTGCAAGACTGGCAATCCGGCGGACACGAATGGCACCTGCGCTCAAGCCGCTACATGAACGAAGGCGCTCTAGACGCCCACAACGGCCCAGAATTACTAGGCGGCCCGTCCGGCCTGGGCACCTCCGCAGCTAGAATCTTCCGTTCCGTCGCCACCACCGCCCCGCAACGCGCACGAGCCTTCACGCATCAACCGTATGAACAATTAGGCCCAGTCACCCTGCCCACCCTGCCTTTGCCCTTCCCCCTGCGCCTGAGCCCACACCTGGCGGCCGAACGCAAGAAAATCACCGATTGGCCGCAACGAATAGGCATGCTGTCCGAATCAGTGTGGGACTCCACTCGGCTGCGCATCGCCGACATACCGCTAGCCTCCGCGGGAATCTGCCCAGACGCTCCCCCGGAACAGCTGTCCCTGACCAACGACTGGCTAACCTGGGGCACCTACGCCGACGACTACTACGCAGAAGTCTTCGCCCACGACCTGCCCGCCGCCAGAGTGGCCACCGAACGCCTGAAACTCTTCATGCCCACCGACGGCGCCACTCCCCCGTCGCCCGTCACCGCACTGGAAACCGGTCTGACCGACCTGTGGCAACGCACCACCGGCCCCCTGACCTCCGCCGAACGCGAGGCCTTCCGCCACACGGTCGAGGAGATGGTCGACGCCTGGGTGTGGGAACTGGCCAACCAGGCGCAAAACCGCATTCCCGACCCGATCGATTACGTGGAAATGCGCCGCCAAGCCTTCGGCTCCGACCTGGTGACAAGCATCAGCCGGCTCACCAACAGCAGCACGGTGCCCCCGGAAATCCACCGAAACCGCGTCATCGAAGCCCTGGAAGATTCAGCCGCCGACTACGCCTGGCTGATCAACGATTTAGTCTCCTACCGCAAGGAAATAGAATACGAAGGCGGCCTGCACAATGCGGTGCTGGTAGTCCGATCATTCCTGGACGTGGAGCAAGATCAAGCCCTGCGCATCGTCGCCAACCTGGCAGAAGCAAGACTGACAGAATTCCACCACGCAGTTGACGTAGGCCTGCCCAGCCTGTTCGCCGACTACAACCTGGACGCTTCGGCGCAGGCCACGCTCACCGACTACGCGGACCTGCTGAAAAACCTGATGACCGGAATCGCGAACTGGCACCACGAATCCGCCCGGTACACCGACGAAGAACTGGACCGAGTCCGAGACACAAAGGTCGCCCCCGAAGCGTCCGCCGACCCGAGCGACGCTGCGGCACCCCCTGACACCTCCAAGGCACTGCTGCACCCAGGCTGCACCGGCACCCACCCCGTCCAGATCGGCACAAAACCCAGCCCCCACCCCAGCGGCCCGACCGGCCTGGGCACCCAATCCCTGCACATCCCCGCACCAGCCAGCACCGCCGCCCACTGACCAGTTCCGTGAGGGCCACCTTCACGGACTCAGAGTCCCTCAGGGTTCCCCTCACAACCCTCGCCAGTCCGTGAGGGACCCCTTGAGGGACTTAGATTCCCTCAAGGAGCCCTTCGCGGACCCGCCCCGCCGCCGCGATGCACCAACCGCGGTCCTCGGCGCATCCCCACACACCCGGCGCAGTCCTCGGCACATCCCACACACCCGACGCGGCATCCGGTGCGCCGCACGCACCCAATGCGGCGTTCGGTGCGCCCCACGCACCCAATGTGGCGTTCGGTGCGTCAGATGCACCCAATGCCACATTGGGGCGCTAAACCCCACCCGCGAACCCAACGCAACCAGCCACTCAGCCGCGCACACCACCCACCCAACCGCAGCCAGCGCACCCACGATCGAGGCACCCGGCTCTCCCACCCACCAACCAACCCGCACCGCTGCACCCAACGTTCGAGGCACCCAGCCCCTCCCCCAACCCCGATACGAAGCCTCCCTGCGGTCTGGGGGTGGGTGTTTTGACAAGCATAACGCCAACACCAGCGCCCCC
>NZ_JBHZAG010000181.1:0-6627 GCF_042754125.1 Amycolatopsis sp. NPDC059235 | reverse complement strand
AGGGGGTCAGCACGATCTGCTCGCACCGTCCCTCGCAGTCCGGGCAGTCACGGCTGGTGCGGACGTCTTTGTGCCAGCCGTGGAAGCCTTTGTCCTCGGCCGGGGTCAAGTCGTGGGCGTGCAGGCGTTCCCGGATCCGCAGCCGGCGGGCGGCGGTGATGTCGGCGGTCTTGCCCGGCAACGCCGCCGACACCCACAACAGCCGGCCGTGTTCGTCGGTCAGGGCGAGCACGACCAGCCCGTGCTGTTTGTGTTTGCCGTTGTAGTTCGCGCGGTTCGCCCGGCCGGTGCGGCGCCGGGTGCGGATCAGGGTGCCGTCCACCAGCACCGCTGACGCGCCCCGCGCGGCCAGCCGGTCCAGGACCCGGCCCAGCCGGGCGGCGCGGGCGGCGAGCAGGGCGATGACTTCCAGCACCCACCGCCGCACCGTGGACGCGGACACGCCCATGCCGGCCCCGAGGGGCCAGGCGCGGGTCGTGGCGCAGCACGGCGAGCACGGCCAGGGCCTGCTCGGCCGGGGCGGCTTTGCGCCAGCGGGAACGCAGCCGCCGGCGATGGGCGCGGATCAGCTCAGCCAGCATCTGCAGGGTCGATCGCGAGAGAGGAAGCGCGACCTGATAGGAAAAGGACTCGAAGCCCTCGGCGGGTTGTTGACTCACATCTCGATCTTGCCGAGGGCTTCACCCGTTCCGGCCCCGCCACGCTGGTTCCGCCGCCGTTTCGTTGCCACCACAGGCAACCACCAGAACCTCAGCACCCCGACCAGCCACAACCACGATGAAACAACCCCATTGGGGCGCATCTCGGCGGCAAGTGCGCGGCCTCATGAAGATGCGCCCTACGACCAGCCCGTGTCCGTGAGGGGAACCCTGCGGGAATCAGAGTCCCTCAGGGTTCCCCTCACGGACGTTTGCCTTGCTACACCGTGAGGATCGAGCGCAGGCGGCCGACGTCGGTCATCCGGCGTTCGGCCAGGCGGTCGGCTGCGGCGGCGGGAGGCACGCCGTCGGCCTTGGCCAGTTCGTACACCGCCTTCGTGGTGTCGAAGATGGCCGCTGTTTTGCGCTGGGCGCGGGCGAAGTCGAAGCCGTGCCGTTCGTCGTCCACCTGGATTACGCCGCCTGCGTTGACCAGGTAGTCCGGGGCGAACAGGATGCCGCGGTCGTCGAGCAGCTTGTCGACGCCGGGGTGGGCGAGCTGGTTGTTCGCCGCACCGCAGACGATCCGGGCCTGCAACGCGGCCACGGTCTCGTCGGTGAGCACGCCGCCCATCGCGCACGGGGCGAAGACGTCCAGCTCGGTGCCGATCATGGTGTCCACATCGGACACCACCTCGACGCCGGGGTACGTCGCGCGAGTGCGTTCGACCGCGCTGGGTGCGACGTCGGTGATCACCACGTGCGCGCCGGCTTCGACCAGGTGGCCGACGAGGATGTGGCCGACCTTGCCGACCCCCGCGACACCGACGCGGCGGCCGGTCAGTTCGGGGACGCCCCAGACCTGGTCCGCCGAGGCGCGCATCCCCTGGTACACGCCGAAAGCAGTGAGCACCGAGGAGTCGCCGGCACCGCCGTCCTCTGGGGAGCGGCCGGTGACGTGCCGGGTTTCGCGGGCGACCACGTCCATGTCGCGGACGTAAGTGCCCATGTCGCAGGCGGTGATGTAACGGCCGCCGAGCGAATCCACGAAACGGCCGAACGCGCGCAGCAGCGCTTCGGACTTCAGCGTGTTCGGGTCGCCGATGATGACGGCCTTGCCGCCGCCGAGGTCGAGGCCGGCGAGTGCGTTCTTGTACGCCATTCCCTTGGAAAGCGCGAGAACGTCGTCCAGCGCGGCGTCTTCGGTGGCGTAGGGGTAAAACCGGGTACCGCCGAGGGACGGGCCCAAAGCGGTGGAGTAGATGCCGATGATGGCTTTCAGCCCGCTGGCCTCGTCGTGGCAGAACACGACTTGTTCATGGCCGCTGTGCCGGCCGAACACGCCTTCGGTCACGGTGGTGACTCCTTTGTCTCCCACGCGGCTCGTGGCCGCGCAAATGTGTGAACGGTGCGCACCGGGGAGCGGGGGTTGCCCATTCACCGGTGCACACCGTCAACCTACTTCGCCGTTCTTCGGGCCACCACCCGCATCCCGGGAGCTTCACCCCAGATCCGCGACAGCTTCCCGAAGTGTGGAAATCGCGGTCTCGAGCTGTTCATCCGACAGGTACGGCGCGGGACCGAACCTGAGGTAATGGCCGCGGCTGTCGGTCCGCACGCCGCGCGCGGCCAGGCGTTCGCACAGCTGCCCGGCGACGGGACTGCGCAGCGAGAGGAAGCCGCCGATGGCGTCGAGCGGGGTTTCCCGGTCGCGGGTGACGACGTCGTCGGGGAGGCCGAGATCGTCGAAGCAGCGCGCGAGCAGGCTGACCTGGTGCTGCGAGACCTCGCGCAGGAACTCGGCGGTGAGTCCTTCGTCAGCGAAGAATCGCTGCACCCGCACGCCGCGGTAGTGGCTCGACGGGTCGTAGGTGGCTCCGGCGAACCGGTCGCCGCCGGGGGCGTACGCGACTTCGTCTGGTCGGCGTTCGTCGGCGAGGGCACCGAATTCCGCGTACCAGCCGGTAATCACCGGGCGCAGCTCTTGCGCGTGCGCGGGCAGGCGCAGGAAGCAGTTGCCCTCGCCGAGCTGGAGATACTTGTAGCCGCCGCCGAGCACCCACGCGTTGGTGAGGCCGAGGTCGTGCAGCGGGAACGGGACCGCGCCGACCGCGTGGTAGGCGTCGACGACCAGCTCGACCGAGCGGCTCCGGCAGGTTTCCGCCAGATGTGCGAGGCCCGGCACGATCCAGGACGTCTCGAACAGCACCGCCGACGTGAGCACCGCGGCAGTACGGTCGTCGACCTGGTCGGCCAGCCGTTCGGCCAAAGTGGCCACTGGCGCGGCGGGCACGCGGACGACCTCGACGCCTTCCTCGGCCAACCGGGTGAGCTGGCGGCGCAGAGTGTGGAATTCTCCGTCCGTAGTCACCAAACGCGGCCGCTTCCGGAGTTCGATCGCGGACAGAAAGCGCAGCACGAGCTCGTGCGTGTTCTGGCCGAGCGCGTAGTCGCCGTGCGGATCGGACAGCCACTGCCGGAACCCGTTCCGCAGCTCGTCGGCCTTCGCGAAGGCCCGGCCCCATTTCTCGTCCACCTCCTGCGCGGCGTCGGCGAACGCTTCGCGCAGGCCCTCTTCGGCGACGTCCGGCCAGGCCTGGTGCGAATGCGCGGACAGCAGCAGCCGGTCGGCGACGCGGAACCGCGAGTAGTGCGGGGCGAGCGCGTTTTCCTTGGCGCGCAAGGATTCCACAGTAGTCACAACCGGCTCCGGACGGCCCACAGGTCCGGGAACATCGGGGTGAACAGCGTGGTGCGCAGGTAGGTCGCGCCGGACGAACCGCCGGTGCCGGTCTTGTCGCCGATCGTGCGCTCGACCATCTTCACGTGCCGGTAGCGCCATTCCTGCAGGCCCTCGTCGAGGTCGACCAGCGCCTCGGCGAGCACCGAGGGGCCGCCGTCGTCCTGGTACACCTTCAGCAGCACTTCCTGCAGCTCCGGCGACGCCTCGAGCGGACGGGTCACGTCGCGGTCGGTGGCGACCGGGTAGCCCTTTCCGGACAGATACGTCAGGAACGAGTCGAAGACCGACGGACGGCGCATCGCGTCCGCGATCCGGGTGCGCTGCTCGCCGCCGTCCGGGTAGTGCGCGAACACGCGCTCGTCGCGGCGGCCGAGCACCGCCTCCAGCTCGCGGAACTGGCCGGACTGGAAGCCGCTCGACGCGTCGAGGCGGGCGCGGAAGCTGGTGAACTGGCTGGGCGTCATCGTCTCCAGCACGTCGATCTGCGCGACCACCACCTTCAGCACGGTCAGGATGCGGCGCAGCGTGCGGATCGAATGCGCGGTGTTGCCCGCTTCCAGGTTCTCCTGCAGGAACGCGGCCTCGTGCAGGATCTGCTTGAACCACAGTTCGTAGACCTGGTGGATCACGATGAACAGCAGTTCGTCGTGTTCGTCCGAGCGCGGGCGCTGCGCGGTCAGCACCTCGTCGAGCGCCAGGTAGGACGTGTAGCTGAGCGCGGCTTGGGTGTCGTCGGTTCCGGTCATCGGGTTCCTCATCTCGTGGACAGGGTTCGGTCGAAGTGGCGCTGGGCGGGTGGCGCGAGCGCTGAATACAGGTCGTGGAACAGCTTGACCGCGGCGTCCCGGGTCTCCGGCGCCGGGATCAGCTCGGAAGGCAATTCCGGGTCCAGCGAAGGAAATTCGCGATAGGTGTGCACCAGGCGGGTGCGCACGGCGAACGCTCGCGCGTCGCTGAGATCGCCTGGGCAATCGCCGAATTCGGCGACGAACGCGGCGTAGCGGGCGGACAGTCCGTCCAGGTCCCACGCTCGTCCGGCGAGCCGACGCACGTCCAGCGCGGCGGACGGGGTGCCGAGCATCAGCCCGGCGTGCTCGGCGACTTCGAGTTCGGTGAGCAGCGCGAGCACCTCGGCCTCGCGGTCGTGCGGGGCGAGCCAGGTGCCGTCCTGGACCGGGCCGAAACCGAGGAAGCGCAGCCGCCGCACCAGCCGTTCGCGGGATTTGCGCCGGGTTTCCGGGATGTTCTGCCACAGCACGGTCCAGGTCCCGGCCGGTTCGTCGCGACGGCCGAGGCCGAAGATCCGCCGGTCGCCGTCGTCGAGCAGGGCGACCGTGCGCGCGGTCAGCGAGTAGTGCACCAGCCTGCCCTCGCGATGCCGGGACAGCAGGCCGCGGCGCACCAGCCGGGTCAGCGCGATCCGGGCCGCGCCGTCGGAGAACCCCAGCTCGTGCAGCAGCGCGACAAGGCCGCCGGACCACACGCGCCTGCTTTCGCGCGGGCGCACGTAGCTGCCCAGCAGCGTCATCACGAGCTCCTGGGGCGTGCGGGCGGGTTCGGTGTCGGGCACGAGGCAACTCTATACACCTCAGCCCGCTGCAGTGTAGCTTTCGGGAGTGAGCAGTTTTTCGGACCGAATCGTCGTGGTCACCGGCGGCACGCGCGGCATCGGCGCGGCCGTCGCCGAGCGGTTCCGCGGTGCCGGCGCGACGGTGCACTCCCCCGGCCGCGCCGAGTGCGACGTGACCGACGAGGCCGCCGTCCGCGAGTACTTCGCCCAGCTCGGACCGGTCGACGTGCTGGTCAACAACGCCGGGGTGTCGTCGAGCGCGCCGCTGGCGAAGACGGGCCTCGACGACTGGCGGGGCCAGTTCGAGGTCAACGCGACCGGCGCGTTCCTGTGCACCCGCGCGGTGTTGCCGGGGATGCGCGAGCGCGACTTCGGGCGGATCGTCACGGTCGCGTCGACCGCGGGTTTGGCTGGTGCGCGCTACACCTCGGGCTACACCGCGTCCAAGCACGCGGCGGTCGGGTTGATGCGCGCGGTGGCGGCGGAGGTGGCTGGCACCGGCGTCACGTCGAACGCGGTATGCCCGTCGTTCGTCCGCACGGACATGACCGCGACGTCAGTGGCCCGGATCCGCGAACGCACCGGCCGCGACGAAGCCGACGCGGAAGCCGCGCTCGCCGCCGCCTCCCCGCTCGGACGGCTGCTCGAACCCGGCGAAATCGCGTACGCCGTGGAGTTTTTCGCCGCCCCGGCGGCGGCCGCGATCAACGGACAGACCCTCGTACTCGACGGTGGAGGAATCCAGAAATGAGCCCGTTCCGCGCCAGTGTCCCGCTCACGAAATCGTGGGAGCACTTCGAGTTCACGGTGGACGACGGGGTCGCGACGGTGACCTTCGACCGTCCGGAAAAGCTCAACGCGCTCACCTTCGACGTCTACGCCGACCTGCGCGACCTCGTCGCCGAATTGCCGCATCGCGGCGACGTCCGGGTGCTCGTGCTCACCGGAAAGGGCCGCGGGTTCTGCTCCGGCGGCGACGTCGAGGAAATCATCGGCGAGCTGCAGAAAATGGACACCGCGGAACTGCTCGAATTCACCCGGATGACGGGTGCGGTGGTGAAAGCCATGCGCGAGACGCCGATCCCGATCATCGCGGCGATCAACGGCGTCGCGGCCGGTGCCGGTTCGGTGCTCGCGCTGGCGAGCGATTTCCGGCTGCTGGCCGAATCGGCGAAGTTCGCGTTCCTGTTCACGAAGGTCGGCCTGGCGGGCGCGGACATGGGTTCGGCGTACCTGCTGCCGCGTCTGGTCGGCCTCGGGCGGGCGACGGAATTGCTGATGCTGGGCGACAAACTCCCCGCCGCGCGCGCCGAAGCGATCGGGCTGGCGAACCGCGTGGTGCCGGACGCCGAACTGGCCGACGAGGCCACCGCACTGGCCCGGCGGCTCGCGGACGGCCCGGCTTTGGCGTACTCCACCACGAAGGTGCTGTTGACCCGCGAACTCGACAGCGACCTCGGCAGCTCGATCGAGCTGGAAGCCATCACGCAGGCGCTGTTGATGACAGCCAAAGACCACAAGGAGTTCTACGCCGCCTGGTCCGCCGGTCGCAGTCCACAGTGGACCGGCCGCTGACCGCCCGCTGACCGTCCGTGAGGGGAACCCTGAGGGACTCTGATTCCCTCAGGGTTCCCCTCACGGACAGCTAGAGCTAGAGCTAGAGGTCGGTGTAGGCG
>NZ_JBHZAG010000180.1:0-6773 GCF_042754125.1 Amycolatopsis sp. NPDC059235 | reverse complement strand
CAGATGTGGCATTGGGTGCGTCTGACGCACCGAACGCCACATTGGGTGCGTCGCATGCACCCAATGCCACATTGGGGCGCTAGCCGCCCTACCCAACCGCAGCCGACCTACGAAACCAGCCAGGCACCCAGACCCGGCCCTGCACCCCGATACGAAGCCAAAAACACGGGCTGAGGGTGCTTGTCAAGGCATCTTTCTCGCCTTGACAAGCACCCTCGGCCCGTAGTCACGCTCAGCTTCGGGGTGCCCCAACGCAACACGCTTGCGTCAGAACCCCAAGAAAACTCAACCCTGGCTGTCGAAGTCCCGAGCAGCCAACGCCCGAACAATCCCCGCGCGCCCCTCGGAAACCAGCCGCCGCAACGCCGCCGGATGCTCCCCCTCGAGCCACTCATCCGAAGCATTCACCGTCGCCGGCTCAACAGCCCAAGACGGATACAACCCAATCGCAGTCGGCTGCGCCCGCTCGCTCGAACGGCGAGCCCAAACGTCGTCGATAACCTCGAAGTACCGCTCGATGTACTCCCCGAGCAAATGCTTCTGCCCCGGGTGCGAGAACCCGGAAATCAACGCATCGCTGACCGCATTGGGAATCTCGTCGTCGTAAATAGCCCGCTGCCAAGTATCAGCCTTGGCCTCAGCGGTCGGCTGCAGTGCACGCGAACGCTCCGCGTGCCGCCGCCCAGCAGCAGTGTCGTCCCGCTCCTGCTCGGCATTGATCTCGTCCGCACCAGCCTTGCCGTGCGCGACCAACGCCTGCAACAAGCGCCACCGCAGATCAGTGTCCACCGTGAGACCCGGCAACGGCGCGGACTCGTCGAGCCACCCGGCGATCTCCGTCAGGATCTCGTCGCTCAACACTCCACCGGCCAGCGAGTTCACAAACGCCAGCTGATGATCCGACCCAGCCTCCGCGGTCCGAGCCAACTCGAGCAACCGCCCGCTCAACGCGGGCCACCCCTCCGCGGCCGCCCACTTCTGATCGGCGTACGAGTTGAGCGCGGTCTGCGCCTGCAGCAGTAGCCGCTGCACCACGCCGACCTCGCTCTCGGCATGAATCCCGCGGGCCACAAGCGTCACGAAGTCGCGCGCCTTGAGCTCCGCCTCGCGCGTCATCTCCCAAGCAGCCGACCAGCACAGCGTGCGCGGCAGCGATTCGGTGATGTCGCCGATCCGATCGATCAGCGTGGTGAGCGACGCCGGGTCGAGGCGCATCCGGCAGTAGGTCAGGTCGTCGTCGTTGACCAGCACGAGCTTGCCCGCGGCCTGGCCGACCAGGTCCGGGACCTCGGTGCGCTCGCCGGTGACGTCCAGTTCGACGCGGCGGGTCCGGACGATCTTGCCGTCGGCGTCCTCGTCGTACACGCCGACCGCGACGCGGTGCGTGCGCAGCTCGCCGGCACCCGGCTTCGCGCCGGTCTGCACGACCGCGAACGACGCGAAGGTGCCGTCCGCGGCGATCTCGTAGCGCGGGCTGAGCGAGTTGAGGCCGGTGGTCTCCAGCCATTCCGCGCTCCACCACGACAGGTCGCGGCCGGACGCTTCCTCCAGTGCGGCCAGCAGGTCGGCGAGCGTGGCGTTGCCCCAGGCGTGCTTGCCGAAGTAGACCTTGAGGCCGTCGAGGAAGTGGTCGATGCCGACGTAGGACACCAGCTGCTTGAGGACGCTCGCGCCCTTGGCGTAGGTGATGCCGTCGAAGTTGACCTCGACCGCGTGCAGGTCGACGATGTCGGCCGCGATCGGGTGCGTCGAGGGCAGCTGGTCCTGGCGGTAGGCCCAGGACTTCTCGATGTTCGCGAAGCTGGTCCAGGCGTTCTTGTACTCGGTCGCCTCGGCCTGGGCGAACACGCTCGCGAAGGTCGCGAACGACTCGTTCAGCCACAGGTCGTCCCACCAGCGCATGGTGACCAGGTCGCCGAACCACATGTGCGCCATCTCGTGCAGCAGCGTTTCGGCGCGCCGCTCGTAGGCGTAGCGGGTGACGCGGCTGCGGAAGACGTAGTCCTCGAGGAAGGTGACCGCGCCGGCGTTCTCCATCGCGCCCGCGTTGAACTCCGGCACGAACAGCTGGTCGTACTTGGAGAACGGGTACGGGGTGCCGAATTTCTCGTGGTAGAAGGCGAAACCCTGCTTGGTTTCGACGAACAGCCGCTCGGCGTCCATGTGCTCGGCGAGCGACGCGCGGCAGTAGATGCCGAGCGGGATGGTGCGGTGCTCGTCGCGGAACTCGTCGGTCCATTCCGCGTACGGGCCGGCGACGAGCGCCACCAGATAGGTGGAGATGCGCTCGGACTCGGCGAACTGCGTGCGGCGCGCGCCGTCCTCGGTGTCCTCGGCGCTTTCGACCAGCGCGTTGGAAACGACCTTCCAGTCGCGCGGGGCGTGCACCGCGACGCGGTAGACGGACTTGAGGTCCGGCTGGTCGAAGCAGGCGAACATGCGCTTCGCGTCCGCGGTCTCGAACTGGGTGTAGAGGTACACCCCGTCGTCGACCGGGTCGACGAACCGGTGCAGGCCCTCGCCGGTGTTCATGTAGCGGCAGTCCGCGGTGACGACGAGTTCGTTGTCCGCGGCAAGGCCGGGCAGCGCGATGCCCTTTTCCTCGGCGTAGCCGCTGACGTCGAGCTCGGCGCCGTTCAGCACGGCGGAGCGGACGCCTTCGGCGACGAGGTCGATCCACGACGCTTCGCCGGGACGGCTGCTGGAGAACCGCACCGTGGTGGTGGAGCGGAAGGTCTTCTCCCCGGGACGGCCGCGGCCGTCGGTCAGGTCCAGCTCGATGTCGTAGGACGACACGTCCAGCAGGCCGGAGCGCTGCTTGGCTTCGTCACGCGTCAGGTTGGGGGCGGGCACGGGCACCTCTGGTCTTCGGTTCCGGTTGGCACGACGTTCAGCATCCAATCATGACGCGCCCGGAACCGGCGACCAGGGAACAATGCGGAGGGCTTCCCGCGTTGCCTCGCAGTGCGGGGGTTCGCCCCGCCCTCGGCGAGCGCCGGGGAGCAGCCTCGCCGAGGAGCCCGTGAAAAATGACTGACTCGTCCCAGCCCACCACGGTGGACTTCTTCTTCGACCCGATCTGCCCGTTCGCGTGGATCTCGTCGCGGTGGATCCTCGAGGTCGAGAAGCACCGCGAGCTGGACCTGACCTTCCGGGTGATGAGCCTGTCGGTGCTGAACGAAGGCCGCGAAGACCTGCCCGAGCGGTACAAGGCGCTGCTGAGCGAAGGCTGGGCCCCGGTCCGCGTCGCCACCGCGCTGGCGCAGACCCAGGGCCAGGAAGCCGTGCGCGACTTCTACACCGAGTTCGGCACCCGCTACCACAACCAGCACAACGAGGACCGCAAGCTCGTCATCAAGGAGGCGCTGGCCGCGATCGGCGCCCCGGCCGAACTCGCCGAGGCGGGCGAATCGACCGAATACGACGAGGCGCTGCGCAAGAGCCACCACGAGGGCATGGACCCGGTCGGCATGGACGTCGGCACGCCGACCATCCACGTCAACGGCTCCGCGTTCTTCGGCCCGGTGCTGTCGTCGATCCCGCGGGGCGAGGACGCGCTGAAGGTGTTCGACGGCGCGGTCGCGCTGGCCAGCTACCCGGACTTCTTCGAGCTGAAGCGCACCCGGACCGGGGACCTGAACTTCGACTGACCGCTCTCGGGAGTGCTGGTCCCGGTTTCCGCCGGGATCAGCAACCGAGCGCTGCCCTCGTGACGTCCTCGGGGTAGGGCGAGTTTTTCAGCGCCTCCTCGAGCGGCGTCTTGGCGGTCTTCAGCTCATGCAGCCGCAGCAGTCCGTCGCGATGCTTGCGCACGAACGCCTCGTCCACCGGGTCGCCATGGCCGGGGACGACGACGCGCGGTTTGAGCGTGAGCAGTGCGTCCATCGCGGCGGCCCAGGCGTCGAGTTCGTCGTCGGGGCCGAACGAGTACGCGGTGAAGCCGTGCGGACCGTGTTCCACGACGTCGCCCGCGAAGACGACGTCGGCGTCCGGCACGTGCACCAGCAGGTCGTGGTCGGTGTGCGCGGGGCCGGGGTGCACGAGAGTGACGGCGCGGCCGCCGAGGTCGAGTTCGGCGCGGTCGGGCACGAGGCGGTCCGGCGGCATGAGCCCAGTGCGTTCGATGGCGTCGGCGATCTCCGGCTTGCCCTCTTTGCGGTAGTGGGCGGCCCAGGTTTGTTTGTCGGCTTCGCCGTTCTTCAGCAGGGCTTGCAGGCAGCCGGGGTGGGCCCAGACGTCGCATGGCAGGAACGGCGTGGTGCCGAAGGCGTGGTCGAAATGCGCGTGCGTGTAGACAACCGACCACGGCAGCTCAGTCAGCTCACGCACCGCGGCGGCGAATTCGGCGCCTTGGTCGACGTCGCCGCGGGTGTCGATCACCAGGCACTGTTCCTGGCCGAGCACCAAGCCGGTGGTGAGGTCCAGTTCGTCGTACCGGCGGGCGAAAACCCCGTCGGCCACCTCGGTCCAGCTCATTGCCCCTCCAGAATTCCGCGCGACAGCCTCGCCACGCTATCGCTGACGTCGTGCTGGGCAGCGAGAATTACGTCGTTTCCGTGGCCGGTCGCGGCGAGTTCCCGGCCGGAGGTGCAGTCGCGCAGCGCGGCTGGCACATCGGTGGCCGCGTAGGCAGCCGCCGCGAGCGCGGCTTCGGCGGATCGCGATCCGGTCAGCGCGCTGACGATCGCGCCCGCGCCCAGCTGGTCTTCGACGCACGGTCGCAGCGGGCCGAACTCGATGCTTTCACCTTCGCCGAACATGTCCACGCCCCAGCGTTCCCCGGCGGGAATGACGCCGATCGGCCGTCCGTCGGCGATTTCCCTGGCTTTCGCCGCGGTCGCCGACGCATTCCGCAGGCAACCGGCTAATACGTGCGCACCGGTTTTCGCCGCGGCCGCGCAGAGCGTCGCGCCGTTGGGGGAGGGGAGGGCGA
This sequence comes from Amycolatopsis sp. NPDC059235, assembly GCF_042754125.1. Taxonomy (NCBI): domain Bacteria; kingdom Bacillati; phylum Actinomycetota; class Actinomycetes; order Pseudonocardiales; family Pseudonocardiaceae; genus Amycolatopsis; species Amycolatopsis sp. NPDC059235. The sequence goes on along the minus strand of NZ_JBHZAG010000180.1, from coordinate 1,840 downwards.
GGAGCGTGCCGGACGGGATCTGCGTCACAGAAGACGGCCGGAGCGTCCATTCCTCTTCGCCGGCGACCACCGCTCCCGCTCCGCGCGCCTCGGCGATTCCGCGTTCGTCGCGCCAGCGCACCGGCAGCACGCGGCCGCCCCGGCTGACGACGAGATCCGTTGTGGTGCTGAAGGAAAGCACGTCCACGATGATCAGCACCGCGCACTCCCGGCCGAGGATTTCGACGCCGTCGCCGCCCCATTCGAGCCGTACGTCCGCGCCGTGCTGCGTTGCGATGTCCACCCCCGGAGCATGCCGGGTCGGCGGCGAGATGGCACACTCCCGCTGTGCGTGTCTACTTGGGATCCGACCATGCCGGTTTCGAGCTGAAGAACCACCTTGTCCGCCACCTCGGCGAACAGGGGCACGAGGTGACCGACATCGGTCCGTTCGTCTACGACGCGGCCGACGACTACCCGGCGTTCTGCGTCGAGACCGCGCGCCGCGTGGCCGCCGACGAGGGCAGCCTCGGCATCGTCATCGGCGGGTCCGGCAACGGCGAGCAGATCGCCGCGAACAAGGTGCCGGGCATCCGCGCCGGACTCGGCTGGAGCGTCGAAACCGCGCAGCTGACCCGGGAACACAACCACGCCCAGGTGCTGGGCGTCGGCGCGCGGATGCACACCGAGGAACAGGCGACCGAGATCGTCGAGGCGTTCCTGGCCACGCCGGTCGACCCGGCCGAACGCCACTCGCGGCGCGTGCAGCAGCTGCTCGACTACGAGCGCACCGGCACCCCGCCGGCCCTGCCGGAGGCCTGATGCCCGAGGGGCACACGCTCCATCGGCTGGCCCGTCTGCACAAACGCCGGTACGCCGGCGAACCGGTCGCGGTGCGCAGCCCGCAGGGCCGGTTCGCCGCGGAGGCGGAGAAGCTTGACGGGCAGGTGCTCGTTTCCGCTGAGGCGTACGGGAAACACCTGTTCCACAACTACGGTCCTTTGGGGACAGTTCATGTCCACTTAGGTCTGTACGGCACGTTCGGGGAAGCCTCGCTGCCCGAGACCTCGCCGGTCGGCCAGGTGCGGATGCGTCTCGTCGGCCGCACCCACTGGACCGATTTGCGCGGCCCGACCCGGTGCGAACTGCTGGACCCGGCACAGGTCGACGCGATCAAAGCCCGGCTGGGCCCGGATCCGCTGCGCCGCGACGCCAAGCCGGATCGCGCGTGGGAGCGGATCTCACGGTCTCGGACGACGATCGCGGCGTTGCTGATGGATCAGGCTGTGCTGGCCGGTGTCGGGAACGTTTATCGCGCTGAAGTGCTGTTCCGGCACGGGATTTCGCCGATGATTCCCGGGCGTGCGCTGGATCGCGCATTGTGGGACGACATGTGGGCGGACCTGGTGACGCTGATGCGCGCCGGGGTCCGGGTCGGGCGGATCGACACTGTCGCGCCCGAGCATTTGCCCGCGGCGATGGGGCGCGCGCCGCGCGAGGACCGGCACGGGGGCGAGGTCTACGTTTACCGGCGGGCCGGGATGCCGTGTTTGGTTTGCGGGACGCCGGTGGCGCAGAAGGAATTGGCTGCGCGGAATCTTTATTGGTGCCCTACTTGCCAACCTGCTTGAGTTCGGCGGAGTTTGCCTAGCGCTTGAGCTGGGTTCGCTGCTGGCCGATTACCGCGCCCCAATGAGGTTTTCTCGGTAGTGCGGTCGTGCGGGGATGCGGCCCCACCTGGCTGCGTGGCCCGGTTCCGGCGAAGGTCCGTGAGGGGAACCCTGAGGGAATCAGAGTCCCTCAGGGTTCCCCTCACGGAACTCGGCCTTGCGCGCCAGGTCAGCCGCGGCTGGGTCCGCGC
>NZ_JBHZAG010000179.1:0-7103 GCF_042754125.1 Amycolatopsis sp. NPDC059235 | reverse complement strand
CTTACCACCCACACGCCGCCATACCACTTCCAAGTTGGTCTGGGGGGCTCGGTTATGTGTATAACAGCCTGGGGGGTGGTTATGCCGGTTAGAACCGGCATAACCACGCACGAGCCCTAATCCCGCGTAAACACCCGCTTGCCGCCGAACCACGTCTCCCGCACCGTGATCCCGGCCAGCTGATCTGCCGGAGTCTTGAACGGATCCTGGTCCAGCACCACGAAATCCGCCGACTTCCCCGGCGTCAGCGATCCCGTCACGTCGTCAAGGCCGCACGCCCGCGCCGAGTTCAGCGTGAAGACCTGGATCGCCTCGGCCAGCGTGATCGCCTGCTCCGGCCACAAACTCCCCGGATGCTTGCCGTACGGGTCCTGCCGGGTGATCAGGCCCTCGATGCCTTCCCAGGCATTCGGGGATTCGCTCACCGGCCAGTCCGAACCGCCGGCGACCAGTGCGCCGGTGTCCAGCAGGGCGCGGTTCGGCTGCATTCGCGCCGCGCGTTCGGCGGGGATCACCTGGGAGATGGCGTCCGGGATCACGCCGGGCACCCACAGGAACGGCGAAATGTCCGCCGACACGTTGAGCGTCGCGAACCGTTCCAGGTCGTCCGGGTGGATGAACTGTCCGTGCGCCACCTGGATTTTCGTCGTGTAGTCGCCGCGGGCGCGCAGGGCGCCGGCAGCGTCCAAAGTGGCCCGGACGGCCGCGTCGCCCGCGCAGTGGATCTTCGCCGAAAGACCGGCCGAGACCGCGACGTCCAGCCAATCCGCGAGCTCCTCCGGCGGCATCGTGACGTCGCCGCAGAAGCACTCGTGGTGCAGGTACGGCTCCAGGAACGCCGCGGTGTGCGCGGGCGGGGTGCCGTCGAGGAAGATCTTCACGAAATCCGGCCGGTGGTGCTCGCTGCGGTACTCCGCGGCGCGGTCGAGCAGCGGCTTGCCGATCGGGTCCGCGCCGAAGATCGGGTCGTTCACCAGCATCGACGACACTACCCACGCGGCCAGTTCCCCAGCGTCGTCAAGGGTTTTCAGCGCGGTGAGGATGTCGATGGTAGCGCCGGCGTCCTGGAACGCCGTGATGCCGTACGAGTGCAGGATTTCGATCGCCCGGCGCGACGCCTCGGCGTGCTGCTCGGCGGTGAGCGCGCGAGTGTCCCGCATCGCCCGCTCCACCGCCAAGCCCGCGGTCTCGATGAGCAAGCCGGTCGGCGCGCCGCTCGTCAGGTCGCGGTGGATCGTCCCGCCCGCCGGGTCCGGAGTGGACGCGTCGATCCCGGCCAGTTCCAGCGCCCGGCTGCTCGCCCACCGGTTGTGCCTGCTGTCCTCGATGAGCACCACGGGACGGCCGCCTGCCGCCTCGTCCAGCGCCCGCCGCACGGAATCGTGGCCGAGCTCGGAGGCCAAAGTGGACGGCCAGGCGCCGCCGACCACCCATTCGCCCGGGTCGAGTCCCGCTGCCCATTCCCTGACCGCGGCGAGGATTTCGTCGAGACCCGAGCCGCTTTTCAGGCGCAGCTCGAACAATTCCCGGCCGGCGAGCGCGTGATGGCTGTGCACGTCCACGAAGCCGGGCAGCACGAACGCGCCGCCGAGATCGAGGACCTCGGTGTCCGGGCCGGCTTCCGCGGTCGTCACCCGGCCGTTCTCCACCGCGAGCGAGGTCGCCCACGGCCGATCTTCGTCCACTGTGTACACAGTGGCGTTGGTGAGGAGCAGTTCAGGCGCCACGGGTCACTGTCCAGCGGGGTCGTAGTCCGGCGAATAGACGGTGTTGCTGAGCAGCCGGCCGTACGCGCCGAAGGTGAAGTGCGTCGGCGTCTTGCCGTCCTCGCCCAGCCCGAACAGCGAACCGTGCGACCGCAGGTCCCGCACGTTCCGGTGGTCGGCCACGGTCACCGACGCGCACGGGATGACCTTCTCCCGCCAGGTGAACACGTAGATCCCGGGCCGGATCTGGTAGACGGAGTTCTCGTCGGTGTCGGCGAGCCCGCGCTCCGGACCGGAGAGGCACTGCCAGCTGTACCAGTGCGGGGTGAGGTAGACGTGCTCGTACGCGTGCTCTTCGCTGTACACCCACTGCACGCGACGGCCGATCAACGCCGTGCTGGGCGCGATCTCCTCGCCGTGCGCCTCGCGGCCCTGGATGGTCGCGGGACGGAACCGTTGCGTCACCCGGGGAAGTCCGTCGCCGATCGTGCTGGTGATGACCAGCGCGCGGCCCTGGCGGACGTCCAGCAGCAGGCTGAACGACGTCTCCGCGCCGGGGTGGAACTGCACGTAGAACAGGCCGGCGTCGACCAAGAACGTCTCGGAAGCGGTCTCGCCGGTGGCGCCGTCCTCGTTCCACGACGCGCGGCCGCTGGTGAAGCTGATCGAGAAGGTGCCGCCGTCGGCACAGTCCAAAGTGAACGACTGGTTGTCGAGATCGTCCACAGTGGCCGCCTTGTTGGCGTCGAAGCCGGGAGCGAGACCGTCGAGCGGGAGCCAGGTGGAGGTGTCGGACAGGTTGGTCGCGGGCATGGAGCCATCCTCAGTGTTCATCGTCAGTGGTCACAGTGGCCGTGGGCGGCCGAGGGCAGGTCGAGTGCCGGGTTCCGGTCGCAGAACCCGTAGGGGCGCATCATGAATCCGGAGTAGTCGACCGGCATGACCGGCCAGTCCTCCGGACGCGGGATGTGCGTCGGGCCGAAGACGTGCCACAGCACGACGTCGGTGTCGCTGACGGAGCGGTCGGCCGCCGTCCACGCGGGCAGGCCCGCCCCGCCCGGGTGCGCGTTGGGGCGGTCGCCCGCCGGGAAGCGTTCGCCGGGCGCATAGGGCGTGACCCACAGGTGGTTCGTGGCGAACGTCGCGCGCTGGTAGACCGTCGATTCCGGTTGCGCCATCAGGGTCGCCGACGGCCGCGGCACGAGCTGGTACGCGGTCGGCGCGCCGAGCCGGTTGGTGTGTTCGGTGCTGCGGACTTCCCACACCCGCGCGGCCGCCGGGTTCGCGTTCCGCTTCGCTTCCTGTTCGGTGCGCAGTTCGGTGGCTTTCCAGGTGAAGGCGTTGCCGTACGGGTTTTCTTCGCCGATCGGGATGCCGACAGCGTCCACTTCGTACACCGAGTTGCGCTGGCCGTCGACGGCGAAGTCGAGCCGGGCGCAGAACAGGTGCTGGTGCACCGGAGCGAACAGGCCGGGCGCGATCTCGGAAGCGTGCGGATGCGCGGAACCTGGCTCGGCGGCGCCGGAGAAGACGATGCCGGTCGCCTTGGCCTCGCATTCGATGGTGCCGTCGAGGTAGAGGTACCAGAAGAAGCCGTAGTCGTAGTTGCCGATGGTGGAGATCGACGAGATCACCAGCCGGCGGGAACGGCGGACCTCGGCGTTGCCGTCGAGATCCGTGTGCTTCCAGAGGATCCCGTAGTCCTCCTCGTGCATGCAGATCGCGTTCGGCACGCGCACCGGCTGGCCGTGGTCGTCGGCGAGGAAGGCGTCGAAGTAGTGGATGACGCCGAGGCAGTCGCAGCCGAGCCGCAGGCTGTTGCCGTTCTTGCCGAGCAGGTACTCGCCGGCGTCGAAGTAGCTGATCCAGAACCGGCCGATCGAGGTGTCGCCGTAGGGGACGACCATCTCCGGCACCGACGCGCGATACAGCACCGAGCGGTCCTGGAAAGTCAGCTGGTGCAGAGTGAGGCCCTCGCGCGCGTTGAACCCGACGCGCAGCTGCCAGCCCTCCCACGTCACCAGCGAGCCGTCGACCTGGAAGCTCGGGCCTTCCGGTTGGGTGATCTCGATCGGCTTGAGCGTGGTCCGCGCGGGGTGGTGGCCATAGCGACCGGAGTCCTGGGGGACCGCAGCGTCGCCCTCGTCCTCGACCCGGAGCACGCGCTGTTCGGTGAGGTTGAGGTGCGCGACCAGGCCCTCGACCGGGCGGGACCAGGGGTTGTCGGCGTCGTCCTCGCGCAGGAAGGTGAGCGAACGGATGACCCGGCCGGTCTCGTCCTCGCGGCCGAAGTAGCCGGGGGCGAGCGGGGCGCAGAACGCGTGCTCGATGCGGTCGCCGAGACCGCGGCGGTGCATGGCCGCCTGCCACTCCGGGGAGGCCTTGGTGATGGCCTCGGCCAGGTCGTACTCCTCGAAGAGATACGGGGGCTGGCCCTCGCCGCACTTCTCGTGGCTGACCAGCGTCTCGCCGGTCACCGAGACGATCGCGTCGGCCGATTCGCCGGTCGCGGTGTCGAGCAGGGTGAACTGGATCCGGCGGTCGGTCTCAGCACCGGCCAGTACGGCGGCCTTGTCCGGCTCGACCGGGAGGACCTGCGGAAACCGGGTCGTCTCGGTGACGAGCCCCTGTGCCTCCAGCACGGCCCGGCCTGCCGCGAGCTCGTCGGCGGTCAGCGGGTCAAGGGGGTGGGGGTGTGCGTTGCTCATGGTGTCCCTTCGCGCTCCTCGCCGCAGTGTTCGCGGTGGCCCGGGGTTAGCGGTAGCCGGGCTCGGGGGGTCATGCGGTCGCTGACAACAAGGATGCACTCGCTGCCAATCCCCGGAAGGGCCGTTGCTGCAGGATTGCGCCATGCGACTGGACCTCGACGGCAAGGCCGTGCTGATCACCGGCGCCGCGTCCGGGATCGGGCTGGCCTGCGCGCGGGCGTTCCTGGCGGAGGGCGCGCGGGTCGGGGTGGTGGATCGGGTCCGGCCGCCGTCGCTTCCCGGGGAGGTCGTCGCGGCCCGGGCGGACGTCACCGACGAAGGGCAGGTCGCCGCGGCGGTGCAGCTCGTGGCGGAGTCGTTCGGCGGGATCGACGTGGTCGTCGGCTGCGCGGGGATCTCCGGGCCGGTCGGACGGCCGCTCGCGGAGACCAGCGCCGCGGACTTCGCCGCGGTCATGTCGGTGAACGTGCTGGGGCAATTCCTGGTCGCGAAGCACGCGCGGTCGTGGCTGGGAGACGGGAGCTCGATCGTTTTCCTGGCCAGCGATTCGGCGTTCGTGTGTGCGCCGGGGATGGTGCCCTACTGCGCGTCGAAGGGCGCGGTGGTGTCGTTGACGCGGGCGTTGTCGGTGGAGTTCGACGGCGTCCGGGTCAATTGCGTGTGCCCGTCGGTGGTCGATACGCCGATGGCGCGGGGGGACTTGGGAGATCTGCTGGACGAACCGGGATTTCCGGTGCAGGCGGCCGAGGAGGTCGCCCAGCAGGTGGTGTATCTGGCTTCCGCGCGGGCGCGGACGGTGAACGGACAGGCCTTGCTCGCCGACTTCGGCGTATCGGCTCGGTCTGGGTTTCCTGCTTGAAAGGGAGAAATGACGATGGCAGACACGCGGGTCGTGGCGATTACCGGCGGAGGGACGGGCATTGGGGCTGCGGTTGCTCGGCGGTACGCCGGCGAAGGCGCACAGGTCGTGGTTCTGGGCCGGCGGCGGGAGCCGCTGGAGAAGGTCGCTGCGGAGACTGGTGCACATGTGATCGCTTGCGACGCCAGTGTTCGCGAGGACGCGGAGGCGGCGATCGCGGAGATTCTCGAGAAGTACGGGCGGCTGGACGTGATCGTGGCCAATGCCGGCGGGCATGGGCTGTCTTCGGTGGTGGACACCGGGGACGAGGAATGGGAAATCGCGCTCCGGTCCAATCTTTCCAGTGCTTTTGTGTTTTGCCGGGCCGCGTTGCCTTCCCTGGTGGAGAGCGGCGGGCAGGTCGTGATTGTTTCTTCGCTGGCCGGGTTGTTCGCCGGGCCCAATGTCGCCGGGTACACGGTGGCCAAGCACGCGTTGATCGGGCTGACCCGGTCTATTGCCCGGGATTACGGGCCTCGCGGGGTTCGGGCCAACGCGGTGTGCCCCGGGTGGGTCCGGACGCCGATGGCGGACGGGGAGATGGAGGTGTTCGCCGAGGCGGCCGGCTTCGACGGCGGGCACGACGAGGGGTACCGGCGGGTGACTGCCGAGGTGCCGTTGCGGCGGCCTGCCGAGCCGGAGGAAATTGCTTCTATTGTTCGGTTCCTCGGGTCTTCGGAGTCTTCGTACATCACCGGTGCGGTGCTGGTGGCGGACGGCGGGGCGCACGCTGTCGACTTGCCCACGTTGGCCTTTGAGCGGGCGGGGATGTAGTCCGATAATGGCCGGATGACGTTCGAGGGGGACTGGGCGGCGAAGACAGCTGAGGCCAACCGGCGGTTCGTGGACAAGGCCGTGGTGATCGCCCGGGAAGTCGAGGTCCTGCTCGGCCATGAGGCCATGACGTATCCGCGACACCCGGTCGCGCGCGCACGCGATGCGCTCGCCGACCGGGTGTTCGCGATTCTGGCGGCGGCGCGCGAGGCCAGCCGGACCTTCTACAACGTCGAACAGTTGCCGGTCGCGGTCGTGTCCGACGCCTACGGCGACGACTGGGTCGACCAGGTGGCAGACGCTGTCGGCACGCTGGCCGCCGCGATGGCGCGGGCCGCCACCGTTCTCACCGGCGTGGTGGACAGCCAGTTCAAGGACGCCGACACGCAAGCGTGGGCCACCGGGGTGCTGGACGACGTGCGAAACGCCGCCGCGAAGGTTCTCCGCGAAGCCGCCGGTCAGCCGACGTGACGACTCAAGCCGAGGCCCGGGCCCGGCTGCTCGGCCATTTCACCGAAACCCTCCGCGCCCTGCCGCCCGGATCGGCACTGGTGCGGCGGCATCCGGACTTGCCCAACGCGGCCTTTCACCGCGGGGTCACCCTGTCCGACGATTTCGGCCTCGACGAAACCCGGCGGTTCTTCGACATCGCTTACTGGGTGCTCGGAGCCACCGCCGCGACGGCCGATCAGTACCTCGACCTGACGATGCGTTCGTGGCGCGACCGGGGCTGGGCGACGGAGTTCCTCGAGGATCCGCCGCCCGCCGGTTACGCGAGCACCTCCGACGGGTACGGGTTCGCGATCAGGTGCAGTATCGACGGGTACCTCAGCATGGCGGGGACTACGCCGGTCTTCGCCGCGGACTCTCCTGAAGGGGACCCGCTTCCCGACCGGATCGACCAGCCCGCCGCCTAACCGTTCCCCTCTTCCCGCCCGGCTCGGTGCACGCTGCGGAGGTGCCGGTTGGGGACCCCCCGGGTATAAAATTACCGAAAGGGTGCCCACAACGAAATAA
>NZ_JBHZAG010000178.1:0-7170 GCF_042754125.1 Amycolatopsis sp. NPDC059235 | reverse complement strand
ATCGGGATACTCAGCCCCAACACCTTCGAGCAGTCACTCCCAGCGGCTGCATGAAATCCCGTAAGCCCCTGTCCACCGTTCGGGGTGAACCTCACGCAACCGGCAGTGGCCCAGTGACAGTGTTCCGTCTAGTGCACGACGTGCGTCCGTTGCTGATCGTCTTCCGCCCAAAGGGTTGGTGCATGCTTGCCAGCGGAACGAGCGGGCCGAGGCCCGGCTCGAACTCGAGCTGACTGGTGGGCAGGTTGCCTTCCAGTCTGCTCCGATGCTCAGGCTAGCCGATCGTGCCGGACCACGGCGCGAGCGCGATCGGCTAGCTGGCACAGCGAGCCCAGATCATCAGCCGTGCAGCAGCACGGGCAGGGCGACCGGGAACCGCCAAATCGAGCCGTTGTCCCAGTCGATCCCCTCTTCGTCTCCTGCCAGCCGCACCGACGGGAATCGGGCAAGCAGCGCACGAACCGCGGTGGTGACGACCAAGCGGGTGAAATGCTGGGCCACGCAAGCATGTATTCCCGCACCGAACGTGAGATGCTTGCCCTCGTTCCGGTCCAGGTCGAGCACTTCGGGATCGGTGAACGTGTCGCTGTCGTGGTTGCCACTGGTGTAGGAGTAGACGACCGCGTCGCCCTGTTTGATCGGCACCCCGCCGATTTCCAGATCCGTCGATGCTACGAGCGCGGGACCGAAGGCCTGGATCACCGGGGTGTAGCGGGCGAGTTCGTCGAACCCGCTGTCGATCGATTCGGGGTTCTCCCGCAACTCTCCGAACCCGGGCTCGCCGGAGAGGAGGAAATAGCAGATGTTGCTCAGCAGTGCGTTCGACGGCGCGATGCCCACGGCGATCATCTGGACGGTCATACCGATCAGTTCGCCCGTGCTGAACTCGGTTCCCGAGCCGACGACCATGCGGCTGAGCAGATCGCTGCCAGGGTTCTCCGTGCGCTCCGCGACCAGCGTCGCGGCATATCCGCCGAGTTCCTTCTTGGCTGCCAGGCTCAGTTCCGCTTCTGCCGGACGGGTGGAGAACATCAGGCGGGTCCACCGCCGGAGATCGGCGCGATCTGTCTCCGGAATGCCGATCAGCCGGGCCATGACGTCGAGCGGAAACCGGCCGGTCAGCTTGTCGAACAGGTCAACCGGCCCGGGTTCCCCGGCGACGCGGTCCAGCAGTTCGGCGACCATCGACTCGGCCGCCGGACGGAATCGCGCCATGCGCCTGCTGGTGATCCCCTTGCCCATAGCCTTGCGAAGGCCCGACGCCTTCGGCTGGTCCTGGAGCTGGACTGCCTCCGGTGGCGGCACGAATGCCGGCATCAAGCGGGGGATGGCCACCTCGGTGCCCAGCGGGGCACGGGTGAACCTCTTGTCGTTCGTGATCGACTGGATGTCGGCGTACCGGGATACCAGCCACGGACCTTCGTGGCCGTAGGGCAGGCTGATCCGCGTAACCGGCCGTCCCCGCAAGAAGCCGGCCAGCATCGGATCGAACTCCAGCGCGTTGAGATTGGGCCGGATCTCCGGAAGGTCCGCGGCGTTCGTGTTCCGCAACGGCACCGGGCCGGGTGTGCTGTTCATCAAAACAGCCCGCCCAGCTCGGACGCGGCGTAAGCGTTCTCCCAATGTTCGGCCAGCTTGCCCTCGGCGAACCGCCAGAGCCCGCAGAACGGCATCGCGATCCGGGCAGGTTTGGTGGCCCGGAGGATTCCCATCACCGCCCCGAAGTGGTCGTCGGCGATAACCTGCCGCACGTCCATCACGAGAGTGCCGGCGGTGGCCTCCAGCAGGCCCCGCTCGTGTGCGAGCACGGTCGCAAGTCCGCGCCGGATGCCGTCGGGCACGAGCGCGCGATCGGCAGTGTGCAGGATGATGTCGTCGGTGGCCGTGTCCGCCAGGCGTTCGAAGTCCTGATAGACGAAACGCAGGAGTTCGCAGTGTTCTTCGTTGGGGGTGCCGTCAGGTGATCGTCGCATCGGCGTTCCTTACTCGTCTGCCGGAGTGGGGCGCCAAGGGGTGATCTGTCCGCAGATCTCCTCCACCCGGGCCCAATCCGATTCGGACAGTGAAATATTCGAAGCAGCGACGTTCTGCTCCAAGTGGGCGATCGACGTCGTACCCGGGATGAGCAGGATGTTGGGGGACCGGCGCAGCAGCCAGGCCAGGCAGAGCTGGGCGCTGGTTGTGCCGAGCCCGGCGGCGGCTTCGGCGAGTTCGCCGTCGGCGCCGACGAGGTCGCCGTGCCCGAGCGGGAACCAGGGCACGAACGCGATCCCGCGCTCGGCGGTGTAGTCGACGACCGGATCGCTGGCCCGGTCGGCGATATTGTAGAGGCATTCCACCGCGACGAGGTCGCTGAACTCCGCCGCGGCGCGCAGTTGCTCGACGCTCACCCCCGGCTGGCCGGAGAGACCGAGATGCCTGATTTTGCCTTCCGCCTTGAGGCTCTCGAGTTCGCCCAGTTGATCGGCGAGCGGAACGAGCGGGTCTATGCGGTGCAGCTGGTAAAGGTCGATGCAGTCCACGCCGAGGTTGCGCAGGCTCAGTTCGACCTGTTGCCGAAGGTATGCGGGCCGTCCGAGGGCGACGATGTAGGGCTGGGTTCCCGGCCCGTGCAGCCAGTCGCGCGGGCCGGACCTCAGCATGCCGCCCTTGGTGGCGATCACGAGCTGCTCGGGGTAAGGGTGCAGCGCCTCTCGGATGATCTGCTCGTTGAATCCGGGGCCGTACGAATCGGCGGTGTCGAGGAAGTTGACCCCGAGATCGTGGACGGCTCTGCGCAGCAGGGCTTTCGCCGCGTCCGGGTCTTCCGGCGGTCCCCACATGCCGTGTCCGGTCAGGTGCATCGCGCCGTAGCCCATGCGATTGATCGGGCGGTCGCCGAGTGTCCAGGTGCTGCTGTCGGCCGGAGCTGTCGTATTGCTCATGGTCTTTCCTTATCGCGAATGGAGGACTCGGCGCGGCTAGGCGGCGGCGACCCGGGTGGCGATCTCGCTGGAGCCTGGCTCGAGACGGCCGCTAGCGGCCGTCGGTCCGGTCCAGGTTCCCAACGACATCTCTGAGGTGATTCCCGGGCCGAACCCGGCGACCATCCCTCGGACGCCGGCCGGCAGGCCTTCTTCGAAATGCCGGGAGAGTGCGGCGAGTACGACCGCGGAGGCGATGTTGCCGTACTCGGCCAGGACTGACCGGCTGTGTCGGAACGCATCGGCCGGCACCCCGAGATGGCGGGACAGATCGTCGAGAATACGCGGCCCGCCTGCGTGCACGACGTAGAAGCCGAGGTCGGAAACGTCCCAGCTCCGGGTTTGCGCGAGCTGGCGCAGCTGTGGTGCGATCATCGACATCGTGCCCGGCACCCGCCGGTCCAGGCGGAAGTGGAAGCCGGTTTCCTTGACCTCGTACGAAATCCAGTTCTCAGTGCCCGGGACGACATGCGAGGCGTTGTGGTCAAGCGCTATGCCGCTGCCGCCGCTGCCGCGGACTACGGCGGCCGCGATCGCATCGCCGAACAGCCCGTTCGACAGCAGGGTGCCGACATCCGATTCCGACGGCTGGTAACACAGCGAGCAGAACTCGCAGGCGACGACCAGAGCGTTGGCCGCCGGATACGCGAGGCAGAAATCGTGCGCCCGGTTGATCGCGGCGCCACCGGCTGCGCAACCCAGTTGTGCGATGGGTATCTGCCTGCAGTCGCTGCGGAAATCGAGTTCGTTGATCATCCAGGTCGTCATCGGCGGCATCGTGAAGCCGGTACACGAAACGAAGACGATGGCGTCGATATCCTGCGCGGTCAGGTCCGCCGCGGCGAGAGCATCCGAGACCACGCCGGGCAGTCGCTTCTCCGCCTCGCGCCGGTAGATCCGGCTGCGTGCGGCGAAGCCCGGGTGGCGCAGGGTTTCTTCCACGGGTTGAATGAGGTGGCGCTTGAGCACCCCGGTGTTCTCGATCATGCGCAGGACAGTGCGCAGTTTGTCGTGGCTGGCATGGAGAGCGTGGCACAACTCAAGGGTGCTCTCCATACTGATGGAATGCTCGGGAAGCCACAGAATCGGCCGGCAAAGGGTGGGGCCAGGTCCTTCCGGATACTGCGCTGAGTTGCCGCTGCGTTTCTTCTCTGCACTCATTGAATCTCCTGCCCGTGGGTGGGCCGTTGCGAACACGGTAAAACAGATCGTCACGAGTCGATGCCGAGCCGGGAGCGGCGCGGAACCTGAGGGGATATCCCTCACGAGCGCCGACTGCCCGTCTTGTCCGGGATGCCAGCGTGAAAACGGCCTCACATCGGCAGTGCGATGTCATGCACTGGTGAGATTGTGAAGCAGCTCCGGAAATCTGATTGGCGGATAGCGACGGGGGCGAGCATAGCTGCATCAAACCCCTCCGCACATCAGTCGTGATGTGCGGAGATTCCGGGATCAGACTCCGGGCCTGAGTGCGCAGCAGTGGGTGCCGTGCGCCAGACGCAACGTCCGTCAGTCCGCCGTTTCTGCGCGCGCCGCCTCGTAGCGTGATTTCCGCCCATCCGGATTCTCGCGTTTCATCAGGCAATGAGCGAGACGGTGAACGCAGCGATGTCGCTGTCTCGCTCATTGCGGTCTGCGGGTATCACCATGCTTCCGAGTAGGTGCACGGTACTCGTGAAGGGATCGCATGCACCTGTCGTGCCGATGGCCGGGACAAATCTCGCCGGGCGGGCAGTGGTGGGCAAACCGCTCCGGCGGGACTGCTTCGAGTGCGGCGAAGGCCTGGATTGACGGCCGCGACTCGGCGGCGTCTTGTGATCCTTCCGGGATCGTTCGTTCGTGAGTCGCCCGATAAGGCGCCGGCGGTCGGGGCCCGCCCTAGGCCGAGGCCAGCCGTTGCCCTCGCAGTCTCTCGCTGAGCCGATCCAGGCCTTCCGCCAGTGCCTCGGTGTGGCCTCCGAAGCCGATGTGCATGTGCTGGGCCAGTCCGAAGCATGTGCCCGGGACGGTGAGCACCCGGTCTTCTGCGGACAGAAGCGCGCACAAAGTTCGAGTATCGCGAACGTCGAGAAACCGGGGGAATGCGGTGACGCCGCCTGCCGGCGACTGGAAATCGATTACCTCGGAGTTTTTGGTCGCCCACTGGCGCAATAGTTCCCGATTTTTTGCCGCCTCCCTGAGTCGTGGACCGATGAGCGTATCGGCCTGTTCGACTGCATGGACAGCTAGATGTTCGGAAACAGGCGAGCAGCTCAGGGTTGTGTAATCGCGGATCTTGATCATGTTGTCGAGAGTTGCTCTTTGGGCAATGCGCCAGCCGATCCGCAGGCCGGGCAGTCCGTACGCTTTTGGCAGGGTGTCGAACGAAAGACATTTCTCCATCTGTGTCGACGGGTCGGGAAGGGCGGGTTGACCATAAACGAGGTCGGCGAATGCGCCGTCCCAAAATAAGTGTACATCGTGGCGGGCGATGATTTTCATGAAATCCGAGTATTCGTCGTCGTTCAAGGTGATGCCGGTCGGGTTGTGCGGAAAGTTGACGACCACGGCCTTGGTCCGCTGATTGAGCAGTGCGCGCAGGGAATCGAGATCCGGTCGAAATCCCTTGCCGGCGGGCAGGCGCCAGGGTCGCAGCGTCGCGCCGATGTTCTCGGCGATCGCAGTCAGCGAGTGATAGCTGGGCGTCACGACGATGATTTCGTCACCCGGTTCGATTACGGCCGTGATAGCGAGAAATAGTGCTTCGCTCGAGCCGTGCGTCACCATCACCGAGTCGGCATTGCCGGGCGAGTATCTGGCCGCGATCGCTTCACGGAGGCGTTGGCAGCCCTGCGAGGGGCTGTCCCTGAAAGGCATCCGGTCGAGTTCGGTGAAGGAGATGCCGATGCGGTCCCGTAGTTCCCCGAGGGTGCAGTCTGCCACTCCTGAACTCGAAATATCAATGGAGCAGTCGAAGTAGCGGGTGCGCAGCCAATCTTCGAGAGGTGCCGACGAAATCGTGTGATCCATGGCCGGGCTTGTCTTTCAATCAGTGGCGGTTGCTGGGGGTCGATCGGGGCGTGACAGGACGATGTCCTGCTGCTGGGCTGCCCTGCCGTCATGCGGGCGCTTCGAGCATGCTGTCGAGGATCTCCCGGACCATTTCGATAGTCGTTCCGGGGTACAGGAACGCGAGTCTGCTGACCACTTCGCCTTCCCAGCTGGTGGGGATGACGAAGCCGAGCTGGTCCGCGAGCAAGCGTTTCGACCAGCTGCGGTAGTCCTGCGGCGTCCAGCCGCGACGTCGATAGACCAGGCAGGACAGCTCGGGCTCGCGGATGACCTCGAGGTACGTGTACTCGGTGCGGATCAGTTCGGCCGCCGCCTTGGCCAGCGCGATACCGCTCTCGATCGCCGCGCTGTAGGCGTCGATGCCGAGTACGGCAAGCGAGAACCAGAGCGGAAGGCCGCAAGCGCTGCGCGTGAGCTGATAGGCATAGTCGGGCGGGTTCCACTCCGCGCTGCTGTCGTCGGCCTGGACCAGGTCCAGGTACGGGCCGTTCTGGGTATGAACCGACCTGGCCAGCCGCGGATCCCGGTAGATCAGGGCGGCGCAGTCGAAAGGCGCGAACAGCCATTTGTGCGGGTCGACGACGAAGGAGTCGACGCATTCGATCCCCGCGAACCTATCACGAACAGAGGGAGCGAAGAGCCCGGCGCCGCCGTAGGCGCCATCGACGTGAAACCACAGATCGTGCGCCCGGGCGACCTCCGCGATGCCGGCGAGGTCGTCGATGATCCCCGCGTTGGTGGAGCCGGCGGTGCCGACGACGGCGATGATCGAAGAAGGATCCTGATCTGCCTGGAGCGCCGCTCGCAATGCGTCGCCGGTGAACCTGTGGTCGACGGTCGGGACGACAATCTTCTCCGCGCCGATGATGTTGAGCGTATTGGTCACGGATGAGTGGGTCTCATCGCTGACCACCACCTGGAGGCGGGCTCCCGCAGGCAAGTCGCGTCGTCGGCGGGCCGCGTCGTGCGCGACGACCAGAGCGGAGAGATTGCCCGCCGAACCTCCGGAGACAAAGCACCCTCCCGCTGCCGCCGGGAGTCCGGCCTGGTCGGGGGGGGGCCGGGGGGGACCGGATGTACGCCGGTGTGTCCCCCCCCCCCGCCCCCCCCCCAAAGAGACTTAGGGGGGGGGGGGGGCCCACACCAAAACAAAAAG
>NZ_JBHZAG010000177.1:0-7246 GCF_042754125.1 Amycolatopsis sp. NPDC059235 | reverse complement strand
CGTGCACCCGGCCCTGGGGGGCCGTGCGCACTGCCCCTCCGCACGCCGACGCGATCCCGCGTTGTGGTCGGGTTTGGGGTCAGCGCTTTGTGCGGTGGCGTAGTAGGGCGACGGTGTTGTCGAGGGTGCGGGTTTCGACCAGTTGCAATTGCGCGCGGTCGGCACCTTCGGCGAAGGGGCGTTTGTTGCCGCCCAGGATTACTGGGTGGATGCAGACCTGGTACTCGTCGATGAGGCCTCGGCGGCCTAGTTCTGCGGCTAGGGCGTAGCCGCCCATGAGGACTATGTCGCCGTTTGTGGTGGCTTTGTGTTTGGCGACTTCTTCGGTCAGGTCGCCGTTGGCGACTGTGGTGTTCCAGTCGGCGCTGGTCAGGGTGCGGGAGAAGACCAGTTTCGGTTTTTCCCGCCAGATCGGGGCGAAGGCCAGGTCGTGGGGGTGGTTTGAGATGGACTCCACGTCGGGCCAGTAGCTTGACATCATTTCCCATACGCGGCGGCCGTAGGCGAATACTCCGGCGCGTTTCGATAGGTCGTTCGCGTAGTCCGAGAGTTCTGGGCCCATTTGGGGCCAGTCGAACTCTCCGGCGGGGCCTTCGATGCAGCCGTCCAGTGAGGTGTGGACTAGGTAGACCAGGTCGGCCATGGCGGGCTCGCCTCCTTGATGAGTGTCGGTCACCAGAGGGTCGGAGCGGCTATGGCCGGCTGGACATCAGCGCGCGGGAAAGTTTCAGTATTCGTCGTGGCGGCGCCACCAGCTGCTGGGGGCGTCCGTGCCGCGGGGCTCTTCTTCCCAGGCCTCTTGGCGGCCGAACGGGGTGACGTCTAGGTACCGCAGCGTGCTGATGAACTGGTCGCCGCCGCGGCCGTCGGTGAAGTAGGTGCGGTAGACGTCGTCGCCGTCGCGGAGGAAGACGCTTACGCCGAAGCCGCCGTTGATGCCGCAGTCTGCTGGGAAATCCGTGCCTGCGGCGGAGGCCCAGGGGATCGTCCAGCCCATCTTGGACCAGTACCGTGCGATCTCCGGTGCGGTTGCGGGGGCTACGACCTTGAGGGTTACGTCGCGGGCGTTCAGGTGGGCTGGGTGGGCCATGTTGTCGACCAGCAGCGAGCAGCCGGGGCAGCCCACTTCGTCGCCGGGGTACAGCATGAAGTGGTAGACGATCAGCTGGCGGCGGTCGTCGAACAGGTCGAGCAGGGTTTGGGTGCTGTTCAGGTCGGTGAATTCGTACTTCTTCGCGAAGGGGACCATGGGCATTCGGCGGCGTTCAGCGGCCAGCCGGTCGGCTGCGCGAGTGTGTTCCTTTTCCTTGCGCAGCAAGGATTCGCGGGCGGCGGCCCATTCTTCCGGGGAGACGACGCGGGGGAGTGCGGTGGTCATTTCATGTCCTCCAGGGTGCGGGTGAGATCTTCGAAACCGGATTGCCAGCCGTCGACGTGGCCGTCGCGCTCGGCTGCGTTCGGGAACGGGGCTTGATGGAACGTCATCGAGGTTTTCCCCGCCAGCGCTGTGTCCTTGGCGCCGGCTCCGCCGTCGCAGGCGGGATCGCCTTCAAGTCGGCGTCTGGACGGAGCGGCGCACCCGGCCTGGGGGCCGGTCACGCCGCTCCGTCCAGACGCCGACGCGATCCCGCGGGGTACTTGGCTGGGGTGAGCCGGCTGTGCCAGGAGCCGCCGGGGCGCGGGTCCGTGCTGGTCTCGGACGCGACGAAGCCGTGCGGGCCGAACCAGTTCGCGAGGTACGCCGGGTCGGTCCAGGCCCGGAACACCAGTTCCCTCGGTGCGTCGAAGACCCGCACGATGGTCAGGTCGCTCATTCAGTCCCCTCCTGAAGCTGCCGCAGGTGCTCGTCCAAGCGGTCGAAGCCGGTTTCCCAGAAGTGCCGGTATTCCGCGACCCATCCCGCGACGTCCGCCAGCGGTGCGGCTTCCAGACGGCATGGGCGCCACTGCTTGGTGCGGCCCCGGCTGATCAATCCGGCCTGCTCCAGCACTTTCAGGTGCTTGGACACCGCTTGCAGGCTTACCTCGAACGGCTCGGCCAGCTCGTTGACGGTGGCCTCGCCGCGGGTGAGCCGGGCGAGGATCGCGCGGCGGGTCGGGTCCGCCAAAGCTGCGAAGGTGGTGCTCAGCTGGTCTGTCGGCATCGGTGCTCAATCACTTGGTTAATTAACTGATGAGTTGAATATAGCGCGCTCGTCGACCCTTGAGAGCCGGGTCACCTCGGGCTCGGGTTTCCAATAGTAGGAAGTCCTAGTAAATTGGGAGGATGAGCGGCAGCGACCTGTACCGTCCCGCGAACCCGGTCCGGTTCGTCACGGCATCCAGCTTGTTCGACGGCCACGACGCCTCGATCAACATCATGCGCCGGATCCTGCAGTCCCAGGGCGCGGAGGTGGTCCACCTCGGCCACAACCGCTCCGTCGACGAGGTGGCCACGGCCGCGATCGCCGAGGACGTCCAGGGCGTCGCCATCTCCGCCTACCAGGGCGGGCACGTCGAGTACTTCAGCTACCTCGTCGAGCTGCTGAACGAGCGCGGCGCGGGGCACATCAAGGTGTTCGGCGGCGGCGGTGGCGTCATCGTGCGCGAGGAGATCGACCTGCTGCATTCCCGTGGCGTGGCGCGGATCTTCTCGCCGGAGGACGGCTACGAGATGGGCCTGCCGGGCATGATCAACATGATGATCAAGGAGTGCGACAGCGACCTGTCCGCGCAGCCGCCCGCCTCGGTCGACAAGCTGCTCTCCGGCGACGTTCAGGCGCTGGCCCGGGTGATCACCCAGCTGCAGCGCGAAAACCTGTCCGAGGAATGGCTCTCGGCGATCAACGAGGCCGTTGGGCAGAAGCACGTGCCGGTTCTCGGCATCACCGGCACCGGCGGGTCCGGCAAGTCCTCGCTGACCGACGAGCTGATCCGCCGCTTCCGGCTCGACCAGGAAGACAAGCTGCGCATCGCGGTGCTCGCGGTGGACCCGTCGCGGCGCAAGGGCGGCGGCGCGCTGCTCGGCGACCGGATCCGGATGAACTGCCTCGACGGCTCGCCGGTGTACTTCCGATCGCTGGCCACTCGTACTACCAGCGGCGAGATCCCGGCCGGGCTGAGCGAGTCGATTCTCGCTTGCAAGGCGGCCGGGTTCGACCTGGTGATCGTGGAGACGCCGGGCATCGGCCAGGGCGACGCGGGCATCGTCGACTACGTGGACGAATCGCTGTACGTGATGACGCCGGAGTTCGGCGCCGCGTCGCAGCTGGAGAAGATCGACATGCTCGACTTCGCCGACGTGGTCGCGATCAACAAGTTCGAGCGGCGCGGCGCCGAGGACGCGCGTCGCGACGTCGCGCGCCAGATGGTGCGCAACCGCGAGGCGTTCGGCTCCGCGCCCGAGGAAATGCCGGTGTACGGCACGAGCGCGGCGAAGTTCAACGACGACGGCGTGACCGCGCTGTACCAGCACCTGCGCGACATGCTCGCCGACCGCGGGCTGTCGGTGTCGGCCGGTACGCTGCCGGCGGTGTCGGGCAAGGTCTCGACGGACGCCAGCACGATCATCCCGGGCAACCGGGCGCGCTACCTCGCCGACATCTCCGAAACCGTGCGCGGGTACCACGAGAAGACCGAGAAGCAGGTCGCCGCGGTACGCAAGCACGAGCACCTGGCCGAGGCCAAGGCCGCGCTGTCCGAAGTGGACGCCAGCACGGACGCGCTGGACGGCCTCATCGCCGCCGCGGAGTCCGATGTGGACGGCGAGTCGACAAAGCTCCTCGAACGGTTCCAGGCGCTCGCCGCGGAATACCGGCAGGACGAGCTGGTGGTGAAGATCCGGGACAAGGAGCTGCACACCCAGCTGTGGCGGGAAACCCTGTCCGGCAACCGGATCCCGCGCGTCGCGCTGCCGCGCTACACCGAGTCCGGCGAGCTGCTTTCCTTCCTGCGCCGGGAAAACCTGCCCGGCTACTTCCCGTACACCGCCGGCGTGTTCCCGTTCAAGCGCGAGGGCGAGGACCCGGCGCGGATGTTCGCCGGCGAGGGCGACGCGTTCCGCACCAACCGCCGGTTCAAGCTGCTGTCGGCCGATTCCGAGGCCAAGCGGCTGTCGACGGCGTTCGACTCGGTCACGCTGTACGGCCACGACCCGGACACCCGCCCGGACATCTACGGCAAGGTCGGCACCTCCGGCGTCTCCATCGCGACGCTGGACGACATGAAGGCGCTTTACGACGGCTTCGACCTGACCGCGCCGAACACCTCGGTGTCGATGACGATCAACGGCCCCGCGCCGACGATCCTCGCGTTCTTCCTCAACACCGCGATCGACCAGAAGTTCGCCGCGTTCCGCGAGGAGCACGGGCGCGAGCCGTCCGAGGCCGAGGCCGCGCAGGTGCGCGAGTGGGCGCTGAAGAACGTCCGCGGCACCGTGCAGGCGGACATCCTCAAGGAAGACCAGGGCCAGAACACCTGCATCTTCTCCACCGAGTTCAGCCTCCGGATGATGGCCGACATCCAGGAATGGTTCATCCAGCACGGCGTGCGCAACTTCTACTCGGTGTCGATTTCCGGCTACCACATCGCCGAGGCCGGGGCGAACCCGATCTCGCAGCTGGCCTTCACGCTCGCCAACGGGTTCACCTACGTGGAGTCGTACCTGGCGCGCGGCATGGACATCGACGATTTCGCGCCGAACCTGTCGTTCTTCTTCTCCAACGGGATGGACGCGGAGTACTCGGTGCTCGGCCGGGTCGCGCGGCGGATCTGGGCCGTGGCGATGCGCGAGCGGTACGGCGCGAACGACCGGTCGCAGAAGCTCAAGTACCACGTGCAGACGTCCGGCCGGTCGCTGCACGCACAAGAGATGAGCTTCAACGACATCCGCACGACGCTGCAGGCGCTGTGCGCGCTCTACGACAACGCGAACTCCTTGCACACCAACGCGTTCGACGAGGCGATCACCACGCCTTCGGAGTCCTCGGTGCGCCGCGCGATGGCCATCCAGATGATCATCAACAAGGAGTGGGGCCTGTCGAAGAACGAGAACCCGCTGCAGGGTTCGTTCGTGATCGACGAGCTGACCGACCTGGTCGAGGAGGCCGTGCTCACCGAGTTCGACCGGATCTCCGAACGCGGCGGCGTGCTCGGCGCGATGGAGACCGGCTACCAGCGCGGCCGGATCCAGGACGAATCGCTGCTGTACGAACGCAAGAAGCACGACGGTTCGCTGCCGATCATCGGCGTCAACACCTTCCGCAACCCGAAGGCGGGAGAGGACGACGTCGAGGTGGAGCTGGCCCGCGCGACTGAGGACGAGAAGCAGTCCCAGCTGCGCAGGCTCGCCGACTTCCAGCAGGGGCACCGCGAGGAGGCCCAGCAGGCGCTCAAGGCGGTGCGCGACGCGGCCACCCGCGGCGGCAACCTGTTCGACGTGCTGATGGATGCCGCGCGGGTGTGCTCGCTCGGTCAGATCACCGAGGCGTTCTTCGAGGTCGGCGGCCAGTACCGGCGCAACGTCTGAGCCGTCAGGCCCGGGTGGCGGCCAGCCGCCATACCGGGGCGAGGACCCGGCCCTGCTCGTCGACGTCGAGCGAGTCGAGCGCGGTCGGGTCCGGCGGTTCGCCCTCCGAAACGGCGGCCACCGCGGCGATTAAGCCCTCGCGGCTCATCGCGGTGGTGTAGACGGCGGGTTCGAGCACGCTGATCGTCCAGCCGTTGCCGACCGTTTCGCGCAGATTCTGCTCAGTGATCCGGTACGGGATCGGGAAGTTCTCCGGTACCTCGTCGGAGAAGCAGAAGATGTTCAGCTGCGCGCCGGGCTTGGTCGCGCGCACGAGCGCCGCCACGTATTCGTGCCGCTGTTCCTCGTCGAGACAGTGGTAGAGCGCGCTGTCGAGGACCGCGTCGAAACGGCCTTCGTACCCTTCGAGCCGAGTTGCGTCCGCCTGGGCGAAAGTGATGTCCAGGCCGCGCTTCGCGGCGGTTTCGCGGGCCCGCCCGAGCGCGGTCGGCGCGCCGTCGAGGCCGGTCACGCGGTGTCCGCGAGACGCGAGGAACATCGCGTTTTCGCCGAGGCCGCAACCGATGTCGAGCACGTCGCCGTGGAACGCGCCGTCCGCTTCGAGCGCGACCACCGCGGGCTGCGGGCCCGCGATGTCCCACGGGATCTTCTCCCCGATCGGGGTCTTGCCTTGGTACATCTCCTCGAAGTCGACGTCCGTCACGTCCATCCGGAGCCTCCTATTCAACGGGTGATGATTTAACGCTAGCGGACGAGGCCGGTGATCTGTCAACAGCCCGCGGGAATACTCGCCCGTTCCCCGGAGTAGAAGGAGGCATGGATTTCGGCATCTCGACGTTCGTGACCGACGAAGGCATCCGGCCAGACGTGCTCGGCGAAGCGGCGGAGGAGCGCGGGTTCGCGTCGCTCTTCCTCGCGGAGCACTCGCACATCCCGGCGAGCCGCGAAACGCCGTACCCCAGCGGGGGCGAGCTGCCGCGGGTCTACTACCGCACGCTTGACCCGTTCGTGGCATTGACCGCGGCCGCGGTGAACACCTCGAACCTGGTGCTGGGCACCGGTGTCGTGCTGCTCATCCAGCGCGACATCATCCACACCGCGAAGGAGGTGGCCTCGCTCGACCTGATCTCGCGCGGCCGGTTCGCCTTCGGTGTCGGGGCCGGCTGGAACCGGGAGGAAATGGTCAACCACGGCACCGATCCGAAGACCCGGGGCGCGCTGCTGAACGAGCAGATCGCCGCGCTGAAGGCGATCTGGACGCAGGAGCAGGCCGAGTTTCACGGCAAGCACCTCGACTTCGACCCGATCTTCGCGTGGCCGAAGCCGGTGCAGACGCCGCACCCGCCGATCCTGGTCGGCGGCGCGAGCGACGCCGCGCTGAAGCGGCTGATCGAACACGGCGACGGCTGGATCCCGAACCCCGCGGTGTCGCCGGACGACGTGCGCCGCGTGCGCCAGCAGCTGGCCGACGCGGGCCGCGGGGACATGCCGTCGCAACTCTTCGGCGGACCGGCCGACGCGGACGCGATCAAGCAGTACGCCGACGCCGGGCTGGACCACTACGGGTTCATGCTGCCGACGCTGCCGGAGGCGGAAACGCTGGCGCTGCTGGACGAATACGCGCGCCTCGCCGCTGCCTTCCGGGCTGAGTGACGTTCCGTGAAGGGCTCCTTGAGGGAATCAGATTCCCTCAAGGAGCCCTTCACGGACTTCTCAGCGGGGGAGGCCGAGCACGCGTTCG
>NZ_JBHZAG010000176.1:0-7300 GCF_042754125.1 Amycolatopsis sp. NPDC059235 | reverse complement strand
GCGGTCTGAGGGTGGTTGTCAAGGCATCTTTCCAGCCTTGACAACCACCCTCAGACCGTCATCACAATCAAGCTTCGGGGTGCCCCACGCAACCACCACGGCAAGGTCGCCGCCAGGCGACGAGCCGAGACTCAAACAACGTCCCCCCGCCGAACCCGATAAACCTGCAACCTCAAGTCGTAATACTTAGTAGTCTCCCCAACCCACTGCATCCCAATCCGCTCCGCCGTAGCAATAGCCCGGGAATTACTAGGCCGCGCCACCGCGAACAACTCATCCGTCCCGTCCTGCCGGAACGCCCACTCCACCAACGCCCGCGCGGCCTCGGTCGCGTACCCGTGCCCCCACTCCTCAGGCCGCAACTGCCAGCTCAGCTCCAAATCCTCCCGATAAGGAGGCAGCAACCGAATCCCCACTCCGCCGACAACCCGCCCGTCGGAGCGCAACTCCACCGCCCACCGCCCCCGAGGCGGAATCAAATTGGGCTGCGCCTCCTGCCAAGCCTGCAACACCGACCGCATCGCGGCGGCGTCGCCGACCCGGTCCATGGCGGGAGTCAGCCAGTGCGTCACATCGGAAGAGCCGTAGATCTGAAACGCGGCTTCGGCGTCGTCAGCCGTCCAGTCCCGGATCACGAGACGGTCGGTGGTCAGCGGCAGGGTCATGTACGAACGGTACGCCCGTTCCACCCGGTCCGGGCAGGTGATGCAGGACGCACCGAAGGCTCTTGTCCGGCAAGGACTCCTCCCGATATGGCGCGGGTAGACTGCGCGGGTGGAGATCTGGGTGAACCCGCGGTGTTCCAAGTGCCGCTCGGCGGTGTCGCTGCTCGACGAGGCCGGCGCGGAGTACACCGTGCGCCGCTATCTGGAGGACCCGCCGACCGAGGCGGAACTCGTCGCGGTGCTCGACCGGCTCGGCCTTGATCCGTGGCACATCACCCGCACCGGCGAGAAAATCGCCGGTGAACTCGGGCTGAAATCCTGGACCCGGACGCCGGAAGACCGTCCACGGTGGATCGCCGCGCTTGCCGCGCACCCGGAGCTGATCCAGCGTCCGATCATCACCGCCGACGACGGCACCACGGTGGTGGCCCGCGACGAGGAAACCGTGCGGTCGGTGATCAGCTGACCGCCACGGCGATCAGCGCCGCCGCCAGCAGCGCCACGTACGCGACGGCATGCACCTTGTCCGGCAACCGGTCAGCGACCCGCCGGACGAGCGCGATCGTCGGCAGTGAACCGGCCAGCAGTGCGGCGCCGGCGATCGGGTCGAGGTACCCCGACGGTCCGCCTCCCGCCGTCGCGTAAACCGCGGTCGCCACCACCGCGACGGGCACGCTGAGCGGGTTCGCCATCGCGGCCGCGTCAGCCATCGGAAGCCCTTTGCGGCGCAACAACGGCACCGTCATGACGCTGCCGCCCACTCCGAGGAAGCTCGCCACCGCACCGATTCCGACTCCGCCCGCGGTAGTCGTGAACGTGCTCAACGGCTTCGGTTCCCCTTGCGGTTTAAGGAATCCGCCGCGCGCCAGGCTGTCCACAATGGTCACTGCCAGGTAGACGACGAACAGGACGCGCAACAGCCCGTCCCCGGCATAGGTCGCGGCTACCGAACCCGCCACGGCGCCGATCGCGACGAACGCGGCGAGCGGCCAGATGTAGTCACGCCGGAGACGTCCGGCCCGGGCTTGCACGACGGTCGCGCTGATCGCGTTCACGACCATCACCGCAGTGGACGTGGCGACGGCGACATGCATCGCGTCGCCGCGGCTCGTGACCGCCGCGACCACCGGCACGGTGACGAATCCGCCGCCGAAGCCGAACAACACAGTCGTCACGCCGCTGAGGCAGCCGAAGAGGAGAAGAATCAGGATCGAGGTCAACACTGGCTTCAAGGTAGGTCGTGCGGGGTGCGGCGCGCATCCGAAGATTCGCCAGGTTCTTTCGAGCTTCGGACACCTATCCTCGAGGTATGCGCAACGTTCCGTTGTCCGAGGTCGACGCCCTGCCCCGGGCCGTGCTCGCGATCAGCACGGACTACCCGCCGGACCACTTCCTGCCGCCGCACCGCCACCGCCGCGCGCAGTTCCTCTACGGCGCGACCGGTTCCATGCGGGTCGGAACGGCCGACGGAACGTGGACCGTCCCGACCCGGCGCGCGGTGCTGATCCCGCCGGAGACCGACCACAGCGTCGTGATGATGAACGTGACTACGCGCAGTCTCTATCTGGAACCGTCCGCCGTGCCGTGGTTCCCTCGCCGCTGCCAGACCGTCGACGTCTCGCCCCTGCTGCGCGAATTGCTCCGGGAAGCGGTCGACGTCGTCCCGGAATACCCTCGCCGCGGCCGCGATGCCGCGCTGATTTCCCTTCTGCTGCACGAAATCTCCCGCTGCGTTCCGTTGCCGCTTGAACTCCCGTGGCCGCGGCACGAAGGCTTGCGCGCGCTGTGTCAGTCCTTTTCGGACGCTCCCGGTGTGCACGATCCGCCGTCGCGCTGGGCAGCCGAGTTGCACGTCAGCGAACGGACGCTGCATCGGCTGTTCCGCGCCGAAACGGGCCTGAGCTTCGCCCGCTGGCGGGAGCGGGCCTGCGTGCTGCACGCGCTCCCGCTGCTGGCCGCGGACCTTCCGGTGGCGGACGTCGCGGTCATCCTCGGCTACGAAAGCCCGGCCGCGTTCACGACGATGTTCAGCCGCCTGCTCGGCGCCCCGCCGCGGGCCTACCGCGAGCCGTGACCCAGATCTCATTGAGTGCAACTTGATTGTGCACAACTAAGTTGTACTGTTGTCCTCGTTCGGAACTTTCTCTGAGGAGGACCCCATGACTGCCACTGTCGTTCTGGTGCACGGCGCGTTCGCGGATTCGTCCAGCTGGAACGGGGAGATCGAGCGTCTCCAAGCAGCCGGGCACCGGGTGATCGCGGCGGCGAACCCGCTGCGCGGAGTCGCCGAGGACGCCGCCTACGTCCGGTCTTTGCTGGACAGCGTCGAAGGCCCGATCGTCCTGGTCGGCCATTCCTACGGCGGCTCGGTGATCTCGGCCGCCGCGGTGGGCCACCCCGGCGTGCGGGCGCTGGTCTACATCGCCGGCTTCGTCCCGGACGAGGGCGAAAGCGCGGGCGAACTGGCCGGGAAGTTCCCCGGCGGGACCCTGGGGGAGACGTTGGAGCAGGTCACCCTGCCCGAGGGCGTCGACCTTTACGTCCGGCAGGACCTTTTCCACCAGCAGTTCGCCGCCGACGTTCCCGCCGCGCAGGCCAGTCTGATGGCAGCGGGCCAACGCCCGATCGCCGCGGCGGCCCTGGACGAGGCGTCGCCCGCTCCGGCGTGGAAGGGCTTGCCGGTGTACAGCCTGATCCCGACCGCGGACAAGAACATCCCGCCCGCGGCGCAGCGTTTCATGGCGGAACGCGCGGAAGCGGAGGTGGTCGAGGTAGCCGACGCTTCGCACGCGGTGCTGGTTTCGCAGCCGGACGTGGTGGCGGAGCTGATCCTGCGCGCTGCTCGATGATGTTGGGGGAGTGCGGCTGGTCCGCGCCGCGCGGGTAGGGGCGCGGGTCGGCAAGGTGCGGGTGTGATTCGCGTGGGTGCGGCGGTGGACTCGGTCCGGCTCGATCGCGCCCACCGAACCGGGCCCACAGCACGGCTCCGGTGGAACTGAATTGTCGGCGAACTCAGCGGTCCGACAGCGTGGTTCCCTTGGCCGGGATCTCGGTGATCAGCGCTGGTCAGAGGCCTCGTCGTGCGGTGTTTGGGGTGTCGCCCGGTCCCGTTGTGCGGACTCGTCATGGCTGAGCCGGGCTTTCACCGTTCATCGCGTCGGTGCGGCAGTTACCATCGGCGGCCATGAGTACCTCAGGGGGTCCACAGGATCAGCCGGGCACGCCGCAGGAGCCGGGCGCGGTCCCGCCGGGATGGCAGGCGCCTCCGCCGGGCGCCGGTTACCCGCAGCAGCCCGGCGCTCAGCCGGGGCAGTCCGGCTATCCGCAGCAGCCTGGGCAGTCTCCGCAGTTCGGGCAGCCCGTTCAGCAGTATCCGGGCCAGTCCGCGCCGGGCGCGTACCCGGGGCAGGCCGGGCAGTACCCGGGGCAGCCCGCACCGGGCTCCTACCCAGGACAGGGCGGGCAGCCGGGCCAAGGCCAGTTCCCGGGCCAGCCGCAACCAGGACAGCCCCAGCCAGGTCAGCCGCAACCCGGACAGCCGAGCCAGCCGCAACCCGCGTTGTCCCAGCCAGGACACCCGCAGCCCGGTCAGCCGCAAGCCGCGCAGCCCCAGCCGCAACCCGGCCAGCCCTACCCGGGCCAAGCCGCGTACCCGGGCCAGGGTTATCCAGCACAACAGCCCGGCTATCCCGCCCAGCCCCAGCAGCCGGGCGCCGGTTACGCCGCGCCTCAGCCGGGCCAGGGTTACCCGGCTCAAGGCCAGCCGCTCACCAGCCCCGGTCTCGGCGCTATTCCGGTTGCCCTCGGCGGCATTCTCGAGATCGTCGCGCTCTTCGTCCCCTGGGTCACCTTCACCAACGGTGCCCAATCCGCCTCGGTCAGCTTCATCGACGCGTTCACCAAGATTCCGTCCGGCTCGGACAGCTTCGCCTCGATGTACGTGCGGTTCCTCGCCTTCATCCTGATCGCCGGGACGCTCGGCGCCACCCTCCCGTGGGTGCTCGGCGCGCTGCGCACCAAGAAGTCCGCCTACTGGCTGAGCGGGATCCGCCGCCGGGAACTCACTCCGTCGAGCTTCTGGTGGTACCGCACCGTCTTCGCGGGCCGGGCCACTGTACTGCTGCTTTTCCACATCGCGGGCATCATCGCGATGTTCTACGACGACCTGTCGCTGATCGGCCTCGGCGCCTACCTGCTGGTCGTCGGCGGGCTGCTCGTGGTCGCCGGCGCGGCGATCGGGCCGAAGCTCAACGCCGCCCGCTGACGTCGCGGATGACCGGGTTCTGACAAATGTCATCGCGCACCGATGCGCGGTGACACTACGGCCCGCTTGCCCGTCCGCCCACCATGGGACGGGCAAGCGGTTCCGGATCCACCGGGCCGATCAAGGGTCCGGAAAGGACAGTCATGAACTCCCGTCCCGCAACGGTTTCCGAACAACCTCGCATCCGGGCGGTCCGCGTCCTCACCGGGGCCTACCTGGCGCTGAGCGTGCTCACCCTCGGCGCGATCGTCCTCCTCCGCGACAACCCGGCGATGGTCACCGACGTCGTCTGGGTCCGCGCCACGATCGTCGCCGCCAGCGCGCTGCTCACGTTCCTGTTCGCGAGAAGTGCGGCCCGTGGGTCGAAACGAGGGTTGTTGCGGCTCCGGATCGTTTCGGCGGTGATGACGGCCGCGATCGTCGTCATCGTGTCGATTCCGGGTTTCCTGCCGCTGTGGGTCCGGCTTGAGCAGGGCGTTTGCGGGCTGCTTCTGCTGGGGGTGGTCGTCCTGGTCAACGGACGGCCCGTGCGCTCGCTGTTCTCCGAGTAGCGTGCCGGACGTGGACCGCGGCCCCGATTCCGACGCGCAACGCTGGGTACTGGGCTGGCGCCGGCTTGTGCTGGACGCCGGCCTCCTGGTGTACCCGCTGATCGTTCTCGCCCAGACTGCGGACCAGCCGGTGGCGGTCGTGCTTCTGCTGGTGTTCTGTGCCTGCTACATCGGGGCGGCCGTCGCTGCCTACGGGTTCCGGAGCCGGGCTTTCTGGATTCTGACCGGGGTGTTGACGGTGCTGTTCGGCGCCGTGCTGCCGGTCGGTCGCGCCAATGCGTTTTACCTGCTTGCCGTGGTGGTGTCGCTGGCTGTTCCGCGGTTGCCGCGTTGGGGCATGGTCATCGTGCCGGTCGCCGCCGCGGCGACTGTGGTGGTGCCGTGGGCGGTGTGGCACACCGATCCGGGGTGGGCGCAGGCGGCGGCGTTGGTGTTCACCGTGTTGGTGGTGGTCGCGTTCGCGGAGGCGTTGCGGGCGAATCGGGCGTTGGTGCAGGCGCGGGCTGAGGTGGAGCGGTTGGCGGCGGACGCGGAGCGGTCCCGGATTTCGCGGGATTTGCATGACCTGCTTGGGCATTCGCTTACCGCGATCACGGTGAAGAGCAATCTTGCCCGGCGGCTTGCGGCCAAGGGGGATGAGCGGGCCGTCGAGGAGATCGGCGAGGTCGAGCAGTTGTCCCGGCAGGCGCTCGCGGATGTTCGGGCGGCGGTTTCCGGGTATCGGGACGTGACGCTTGCGGGGGAGCTCGCGCGGGGGCGGGAATTGTTGCGGGCGGCGGGGATCAGCGCGGATTTTCCTACCGCGGTGGACGGGCCGCATCAGGAATTGTTCGGCTGGGTGGTTCGGGAGGGGCTGACCAATGTGGTCCGGCATTCTCGGGCCGCTAGTTGTGCGGTGATCGTTTCGGGGGATGCCGTGGAGATTCGGGACGACGGTGTTGGTTCTGTGGCGGATCCTGGAAATGGACTGTCCGGGTTGCGGGATCGGGTGGTTGCCGCGGGCGGCCGGATGGAGGCGGGGGCGGTGCGGCCTCGGGGGTGGCGGTTGCGGGTGACGGTGGGGGAAGCGTGACTATTCGGTTGTTGCTCGCGGACGATCAGGTGCTGGTGCGGCAGGCATTGGGGACTCTGCTCGATCTTGAGGACGACTTTGAGGTGGTCGCTCAGGTGGGGCGGGGGGATGAGGTGGTGGGGGCCGCGCTGGAGTGTTCCCCGGATGTCGCGTTGCTGGATATCGAGATGCCCGGGTTGGACGGGTTGGCCGCGGCCGCTGTTTTGGCGGAGCAGGTGCCTGGGTGCCGGGTGGTGGTGTTGACGACGTTCGGGCGGGCTGGGTATTTGCGGCGGGCTATGGAGGCTGGGGCCGTGGGGTTTGTGGTTAAGGACGCGCCGGCGGAGGCGTTGGGGGATGCGATTCGGCGGGTGATGCTGGGGGAGCGGGTGGTGGATCCGGCGTTGGCGGTGGCGACATTGGCTGCGGGGGAATCGCCGTTGACTGCTCGGGAGCGGGATGTGTTGATTGCTGCTCGGGGTGGGGGGTCGGTTGCGGAGATTGCGGGGAGTTTGTATTTGTCTGAGGGGACTGTGCGGAATTATTTGTCGGGGGCTATTGCTAAGACTGGGGCTCGGAATCGGATGGGGGCGGTTCGGGTTGCTGATGATCGGGGGTGGTTGTGAGGTGGCTCGTCGCCTGGCGGCGACATTGCGCCCGTTGGTTGCGTGGGGCACCCCGTTGCCCAATTGTGCTGACGGTTCGGGGGTGGTTGTGAAGGGCGGGCACAAACCATGTCAAACAACCCCCCACCCCCCCCCGCGGCGGA
>NZ_JBHZAG010000175.1:0-7383 GCF_042754125.1 Amycolatopsis sp. NPDC059235 | reverse complement strand
GCGAGGGTGAGATTCGGTATGCGCCATGCCTACGAGAGGTGACTCCTCCCGACGGGTAACGCAGGTCGAGCCCACGGAGAATCCCGCAGAGGCGCAAGCTCACCTCAGGCACAGCGGGTTCTGGCTTCCGGGCTTGGTCAGGGCGGTCTGTGCCTTGGCGAATCGAGGCACCCGATCGCCAAGCGGACGGCGCTCCCTGCGATAGACATCAAGCAAGACTGTTGGGTACCGTGCGAAACGGTCGCGAACTCCCAGCCAAGTTTACCGGGCCCTGAATGCCCAGGTTCAACCCTTCGCGCCAATCGGCGAATGCGTGCAGTGCGTCGCCAGGCAGGAAGACCCGGCCCTTGGGTGCTGGACTCCGTCCGGGAACCACGACATCCAGCGCGCTTCCCGCAGGCCGCAATCGGCACCAATGCCATTGATCATGGACTCGCGAAGCTCAACCAGCATGGCCGGAGCCTCGCGGCCTCAGTTGATCGCGACTAGGCCCAGCGGCAAGCTGCTGCCGATCCGGCCTGGACCCGGCTGTTCGGCTACGGCCTCGCCGCCGGATAGCGGCTTGCTGCTGATCCCGCCGCCCTGCTGGCGATCAGGAGCGAAGAGCCGTCGCGACGCAGGGTCTCGCCGACTTTGACACATTGAGCTTGTTTAACCTGCATCTTTTCGGAGTCTCATCGGGTGACATCTGTGCTTGAGTGTCGTTCCCACGGCATTTCTGTAGTGAGTAGCGGAGGTGGTGCGAGATCAGTCGAGCTCGTCCGGACGGCGAGGGGAAGCTCGAGAACGGTCTGGTCGGTCGTCGCCGTAGTCGACTTGCTCGCGCATGACGCCCTCCTCTCAGCAGCCACAGCAGGCATTTGCACAGGTCGACGAGTTCGGCATAGCCGG
The DNA here is from genome assembly GCF_042754125.1 of Amycolatopsis sp. NPDC059235. Taxonomy (NCBI): domain Bacteria; kingdom Bacillati; phylum Actinomycetota; class Actinomycetes; order Pseudonocardiales; family Pseudonocardiaceae; genus Amycolatopsis; species Amycolatopsis sp. NPDC059235. The sequence continues at coordinate 6,492 of NZ_JBHZAG010000175.1, read as the reverse complement.
CCCGGCGCGCCGCTGAATGGTTGGTCAACGATGACAGACGTCCAAACTTTTCGGCCTGTTCAGGCAGAATCGAACTTGGCTGAGCGACAATCGGCCGCGTTGCTGCCAACGTGGACCACGTCCGCCCTGATCGGACTGAGCGCTTTCGCGGAATCGGCCTGCCCTTAAGGAGTGCAACGCCGGATGATCTGCTTGGATCGCTGCGGCGATAGCATCATCAGGGTTTTTAGTCCTCGCCAAATCCACTGGTTGCGAAAGCACCTCACTGACTACCGAGACCGGGTTGACAGGGCACTTTCCGGACGTCGTGACGACCCCGTACTTGCCGCTGTGTTCACGAATGTCGACGGCGACGTCAATCCGCGACTCCAGCGAGCGAGGCGTTCTATTGCGACATTGCTGGGGGATCTGCCCGCGCGTGGCGGCGTAATCGAGATTTGCGGTGAGCCGAACCGGATGACGTGGATATGGCCCCTGCAGGAACTCTGCATCGCTGTCGCGGCGCGGCTTGCCGCTGCTAGCTTGCCAACCTCAACTGCGAGTTCCGTCGCTCCGGCCAGGCTGCAGGCCTGGTTGCTAGGAATCGTCGAAACCCTCGTCAAGACGGATGACTTGACCCTGGCCCCGAACGGTCCGAACAATAATTTTCAGCCCCGTCAATAGTGGAGGAGCGGCCATGTCGCAGCACAAAACACGCCATGAACGCGATGACGACGAGCCGGAGCCGACGAGCGAGGCTGATACGGCTGTGTCTCGCAAGGAGAAGAACGAAGGCTTTGACACCCTCATCGACGAGATCGATGCGATTATCGAGGAAACTGGAGTAATCGAATATATCCAGAAAGACGGACAATAGGCGCTGCAGTTCTGTGCGCGTCATGCTTGCCGGCAAATGAACGTGACGATGCGTCTGCGGCAGCCCCTCGGCACGGGCCACACCCTCCTGTGACTCTCAGGGATCAACCACTCCGCCGCCAACGTGTCGCTGCGCACGCGAGCCGACCTCCTCTCGCTTGCGGTCTGCGCGCAGGCAAAATCGATGGCGTCAAACACTGATCGCCCGAAGGAAGCCTGGGCAGCTGTTCGATACTCGATCGCTTCGCGGAACCCCGGCAGTCGCGGTCAGCCGCCGTAGCTCCTGGCGGCAAGGATCGTTGGACCGCGGCCTGGAGCGCGCGGTTCGGCGCGAGCCTTGGGCGTCGCAGCCGAGGCACGGGCTCATTGTCTCGCCGAAGCTCGCGCATTCGGGGCTGCACGGCCATCAACGCATCCGCCCCGTGGTGCCGCACGACTTCCCAGGCAGCGGAAGCCATCTGGACGTTGGTCGGCCACGAGTTCGACAACCTTGACGAGACGCTTACCTGGCCGTGGCATCGTGATCTGGCCCCGGTTCGGCATTGTGTGCAGGCCCCACCGATCGGGGGAATTCGGGCTCGTGGTGTGCGAGTCGGCCGGTCGAGCGGAGGTTTCCGGGCGGACAGTGCCGGGGAGGGGCCGTCCGTGTGGGAGCCGGGATGGTGTCCAGGGTGGAGTTGTTCGCGCTGATTCGCCGTGATGCCCGGGTGGAAGGGCTTTCGGTTCGGGCGCTGGCCGAGCGGCACGGGGTGCATCGCCGCACGGTGCGGCAGGCTCTGGGGTCGGCGGTGCCGCCGCCGCGGAAGACGCCGGTCCGGTCGTCGCCGGTGACGGGGCCGTTGCGCGGGGCGATGGACGAGATGCTGCGGGCGGATCTGGACGCGCCGCGCAAGCAGCGGCATACCGCGCACCGGGTCTGGGAACGGCTGGTCGACGAGCACGACGCGACGATCGCCTATCGCACGGTGTCGCAGTATGTCGCGAAGCGGCGTCCGGAGATCGCGCTGGAGGCCCGCGGCCGCGCGAGTGTGATGGACGGGTTTGTTCCGCAGACGCATCTTCCGGGGCAGGACGCCGAGGTCGACTTCGCCGAGGTCTGGGTCGACGTCGGCGGCGTCGACACGAAGTGTTTCCTGTTCACGCTGCGGATGTCGTTCTCCGGCAAGGCAATCCACCGGGTCTATTCCTCGCAGGGGCAGGAGGCGTTCTTCGCCGGGCATGTCGCCGCGTTCGCCGAGCTGGGCGGTGTCCCGGCCGGCGAGATCCGTTACGACAACCTGTCTTCGGCGGTGCGTCGGGTCTGTTTTGTACGGTCGAGGGTCGAGACCGAGCGGTGGGTGTTGTTCAAGTCCGCCTACGGGATCACGAGTTTCTATTGCATGCCAGGCAAAGAAGGCGCTCACGAGAAGGGCGGTGTCGAGGGCGAGGGCGGCCGGTTCCGTCGGCGCTGGTTCGTTCCGGTCCCGAGGATCGCCGACATCTCGGGCCTGGCCGGGATCAACGAGCGGCTCGCCGCGGCGGACCTGGCCGAGGACGCGCGCCACGTCGACGGGCGGGCAGCCACGATCGGGCAGGACTTCGCTCTCGAGGCGCCGTTGCTGGCGGCGTTGCCGACCGACGAGTTCGACATCGCGCTGACCACGACGCCGCGGGTCGACCGCTACGCCAGGATCACCGTCCGCCAGGCGCTCTACTCGGTCCCGGCCCGGCTGATCGGGCAGACGGTCCGGGCCAGGCTCGATGCCGAGGAACTGGTCGTCCTGCACGGGGCCGTCGAGGTCGCGCGGCATCCGCGGCTGACGACCAAGGGCGGCCAGCGCCTGGTGCTCGACCACTACCTGGAGGTCCTGGCCGGCAAACCCGGCGCGCTGCGCGGGGCGACCGCGCTGGTCCACGCGCGGAAGAAGGGCTGGTTCACCGCCGCCCACGACGCGTTCTGGGCCGCCGCGCGGGCCAAGCACGGCGACCAGGCCGGGACCCGGCTGCTGATCGAGGTCCTGCTGCTGCACCGGCGGATGAGCCATGCGCACGTGATCGCCGGGATCCGCACCGCGCTGGAAGCCGGGTCGGTCTCGCCGGACGTGGTCGCGATCGAGGCCCGCAAGCACGCCGCAGCCGCCGAAAACACCGCCGGCGATGCCGACGCCGGGCCGCCGAGGCCGCGGCGCAGCCGCAGCAAGGTCGTGTCGCTGCCCGAGCGCCGCCGCGACGCCGAGCTGCCGCCGGACTCCCGGCCGGCGCCGTCGGTCGCCGCCTACGACCAGCTGCTGCGCAACACTCCGAGGAAGGGAACCGCGTCATGACCCGCACCACCGCCCGCGGCCGGGACCAGCTCACCGAGGAAGCCGCCGACGCCGCGATCGAGCAGGCCTGCCGGATCCTGCGGCTGCCCACGATCCGCGACCGGTTCGGCGACCAGGCCGCTGCCGCGGCCCGGCAGCAGGCCACCTACAAGACCTTCCTCTCGGAGCTGCTGTTCATCGAGTGCGAGGACCGCGAGGTCCGCCGCAAAGCCCGCCTGGTCAAACAGGCCGCGTTCCCGCGCGCGAAACGCCTGGAGGACTTCGACTTCGCCGCGAACCCGAACGTCCCGCCCGCGCTCGTCCACACCCTCGCCAAGGGAGCCTGGATCCGCGCGGGGCAGCCGGTCTGCCTGATCGGGGACTCCGGCACCGGCAAGTCCCATCTGCTGATCGGGCTGGGCACCGCCGCGGCCGAGGCCGGGTTCCGGGTCCGCTACGTCACCGCCGCCGCGCTGGTCAACGAACTGGTCGAGGCCGCCGACGACAAACACCTGTCCAAGACGATCGCCCGCTACGGCCGCGTCGACCTCTTGTGTCTTGACGAGCTGGGGTATTTGGAGCTGGACCGGCGCGGCGCGGAACTGCTGTTCCAGGTCTTCACCGAGCGGGAAGAACGCTCCAGCATCGCCATCGCGAGCAACTCCGCGTTCAGCGAATGGGCTCGCACCTTCACCGATCCCCGGCTCTGCGCCGCGATCGTCGATCGCTTGACGTTCGACGCGTCCATCATCGAAACCGGCACCGAATCCTTCCGGCTGCGCACCACCAAACGCCGCCGCAGCACCCGGGCCAGCTGACACCGCCCACCGCTTGACCAGCGGAAACAATGCGCCGAGGTGGGGTCAAATCAGAGTGCCGACCAGCTCACCGCCAACCCAAGTGGGGCCAGATCAGGATGCCGTCCGATCCCGCAACCCAGACGCCGGGGCCACTTCAGAATGCCGCACCGGAGCCAAATCAACTTGCCGAAACCACGCTTACCGGACTCGCACATAGTCACCGCGGTGCGGCGAGGTCGCCAGCACTGGGCAACCGGCGGCGGAGGGTGACGGCCGCCCGTGAGCGGGCGTGTCGGCGGACCGCCTCGCCCGATCGCGGCGGTGTGGAGCGATGCCTCCCGAGGGGAATCCCTCTAGCCCCTCAGAGGCAGTGCGGACTAGCGACGCGAGTGCCGATGACCGCTCTAAAATCGGCCAGCCATCGACTCGATTGTCCCCATTGGTTGTTTCCGGCAGGAAGGGCGGGTATCGGTGGTTAATGTCTCAGCACACTCCAGGCCCGAGCGCACCGGCGGCAAGCTGGGACGACATCCCGGCTTTCGAGGAACCAAGGAGCGGGCTGCCTAGGTCGCCAGCGATGGCAGACGGCCGCGTCGGCTCGCAGCACCAGTTCTGTCCGAGCGTCGTCGGCCCGCGCACCCTGGCCGACGACTCAGCTGCTGAAGGGCTCGCATTGGATCGCAGACGGTGCGAACGAAGCGCAAACGCAAAGGAGGAGGGTTGAGGTGACGACACAGTACAACAAAGAAGCAGTGACGAAGTCCGCGGACAATCTCGCGAACATCTTGTCGGACACGAGTGCGTTCGAGGCGTTGTCGGGGGGCTGTCCGGACGCGGGAGTGTTCGATCTGGCGAAGTGGCTGGAAAAGCTAGTCAACGACCGGATGACGGCGATCGTGGCGCATGCGGCGCGCATGCAGATCGCGTTGAAGGACATGGGATCGTTCCTGAACAATCTGGTCAGCACGTTCGACAGCCTGGACGGGTCCAACGCCGACCAGATCAAGAGCGCGGTGTCGGACCTGGAGAATCAGGTAGGCAGCGATATGGGCGGGCTGACCTTCACGCCGCCCGGGCTGCCCGCCGCGCCGTTCGCGATGGTCCCGCTGCCGGGGGCCGCTCCCGCCCCGCCGCCGCCCGCTGCGCCTCCGCCGCCTGCTTCGCCTCCCCCACCGCCTCCGCCTGCCTCTACTCCGCCCCCGCCGCCGGCAGACACTTCCGGGTCCGACGGTCCGGGCACGGACATCACCAATTCCGACGGAACCAAGAATCACGTGATCTATCGGTAGCCCGCACCATCGTTTCGCTGCCGCACCGCAGGTTCGCGCTTCACCTCAAGGCGAGACGCAACGAGCGTGCTGCCGTTGACCGGTTCGTCCAGGACCCGGTACCAGTTCGTGATTCCGGCTCGGATTCGTACCGGCGGGGGGCAAGTCTGGCCCCGCCGGCGGACGCGACGGTGCTGGGCGGCTCGTGGCGATCGGAGTCATGAACCGCTGGAGGTCAGCGACATCGCCGGGACGTGCCGCCGATGAAATTCGGCACTGGCGGTGAGCACGGAACGTGCGCTGGCCGATATGTCGCGCGAGCAGACGCGGAGCCGACGATCATGATATCCGGCGCGGCGATCGCAGGGCATCGGCGAGCGGGTGCCGCGGTTCGCGGCGATGACGGTGGACGGCCCCGAGCAGGAGGCGGATCTGGCCGCCTTGCGGGTTCGGGAAAAGGCTGGCGACGCGGCGATCGGCGTCAGCTCTCAGCGTGCCGCACGCTGGCCGACGGCGCGCTGCCGTTCCTGCCCCGACGATTCACGTGCGTCAATCCGCAGTGAGCTCGGTCGACCTTCCTTGAGCAGATCCCAGTCCCCCGCCGCGTGGTCGCACGTCGACCGATGCCTCACAACTCCGCGCTCGCCATGCTGGCCGGCACCGCACCGATTCCCTCGGCCTCTGGAAGGCAGCCCGCCATCGGCTGAGCCGCTCCGGGACGCTTCAGTTCAACCGAGCCGTCTGCAGCATCGTCCTGACGAGACTCAAGGTCGGCTCCGGCGATCCGCCGCAGCTTCGGCCCACCACCTCGCTCAGGCAGGCCTGCAACTCGAGACCCGTCGCCCTCGAAACGTCATAGGAGCCTCCCTCAGGCCCGATCCGGGTCCGGTGTTGCGACTCCGGCGCCGAAAACGGGAACAGGAACCGGCGACTGCGGATCCAGCTGCCAAGGCAATCCGCGGCGGATCGGCCCCTGCCGCGAGCCCGTGACCGCAGCAGGCCGCATGGCTGGCAAGAAGACCCCAACACCGACCGCACCGAGCTTATCCGTGCCCGCGCGGCGCGGATGAATTCGGTGCGCGACGGGCTTGGCTGCCAGCGACGGCTGACTGTTGAGCCGGCTATGCGACGCCCCGGCTGTCGTGCCAAAGACACCAACGATGTCGATCGCGGCGGAGTCCGTCGTGCATCTCGCCGCCATGCGAACACCGACTTAGGCCTCAAGGTCGACCAGAGCCAATTCACCCCATCACCAGCAGCCATCGGCAGGCTGCGAGACCCGCACCT
>NZ_JBHZAG010000174.1:0-7591 GCF_042754125.1 Amycolatopsis sp. NPDC059235 | reverse complement strand
GCGTGAGGGGCCTTCGGCCTGTCACGCCGGGCAGCCCCCAAACGCCGGCGCGATCCCGCGTGGTGGTCGGGTTTAGGGAAGTGCATGGGGGCTGGGTTAGTCGCGGCCGGTGGGGGTGCGGGTGTGTTCGTCTAGGGCGTCTAGGCGGGCGCGGATTTGGTCTAGGTGGTCGGTTAGTTCTGGGAGTTGCTCGGCTACGTAGGTGAGTAGGCGTTCTACGTGGCGCAGGGTGGTGCGGGCGTCGTCTAGGGCGGTGGCGATTCTTGGCACTGTTTCGGCTGCTTCTAGGGCGGACGCGAATAGGCGGCGGATCAGGTGCACGGTGACTCGGGGTCCGGCCAGGACTGCTGAGAACACAGGCCCCTCCTACGGGGGTACGGCGGTCGCGAGTCTTCGTACCTCATTCGCGGAGGGCGCGCCCGGGCGGGGGCTGTGGGGTGTTACTGGTGTGAATCAGTGGGGGTAGTGGTGTTGATGAGGTGGTCGATGGGCTCGCGGGAGGCGATTAGGGCGGCCAGGACTGTGGTGACTGGGACTGCTGCGACGATGCCTACTGAGCCGGCCAGGGTGCGGATGATTTCTGCGGCGATGTCTTCGCTGCCCAGGAGAGAGCCCAGGCCTACGCCGGAGATGGCGGAGTAGAGCATTACCGGCAGTGCGGCGCCTGCGTAGGCCATGACCAGGGTGTTTACCGCGGAGCCTACGTGGTCTCGGCCGATTCGCAGGCCTGAGCTGTACAGGTCGCGCCAGCTCAGGGACGGGTTTGCTCGGCGCAGTTCCCATACTGCGCTGGTTTGGGTGATCGTCACGTCGTCCAGGACGCCCAGTGCGCCGATGACGATTCCGGCCAGCAGGAGGCCTCTGGCGTCGATGCCGTGGCCCAGGGAGGCGATCAGGGTGGTGGTGCTGTCGTCCAGGCCGGTCAGGGAGGCGGCGGCGGAGAAGATCGCGGACAGGATTCCGATCAGGGCGAGGCTGACCAGGGTGCCCAGTACGGCGACTGAGGTTCTCGCGGACAGGCCGTGAGTCAGGTACAGCGCGATGAACATGATCGCGCCTGCTCCGGCGATCGCGACTAGCAGCGGGTTTTCTCCGGAGAGGATCGCTGGCAGGACGAAGAGCACGATCACTACGAAGCTCAGTACCAGGGCGACTAGCGCGGCCAGGCCTTGCCAGCGGCCTAGTACGAGTACGGCGATTGCGAATAGCGCGGCGAGCAGTACCAAGGGGGTGCCGCGTTGGAAGTCGACGAGGGTGAACGACTGCGGGTCGAGCGGGTTGCCGCCGTTGTAGGCGAGGACGACTTTGTCGCCTGCGGTGAACCTTGGGGTGCTCGGTTCGATCGGGACGGTTAGGCGTACCGGTTTTCCGGCTGCTGGGCCGTCGGACATTTGCAGGTCGACGGTGAGGCACGGTTTCGCGTTCGGGTCCGGTTGCGAGCCGACTTGCACTTGGCCGGGTTGCAGGCACGGGCCGGAGGTCGCGGTCGTGATCGCTGCCTGGACCGGGGTGCCTTGCTGTACGGCGCTCTTCGGCAGGGAGCTGCCCCACGGGTACAGGATGATCATGCCGACGACGGTCGCCAGGGCCAGCGGGGCCAGGAGCCAGATCAGGAGTTTGCGGACTCGTTGCGACGCGGGGGCGGCCGGGCCGTGTCCGTGCCCATGACCGTGTCCGGTTGGTGGCGGGGTTTCCTTGGCGGCGGCGGGTTTTGGAGTGTCCTTTTCGGACTGCGGGGGCCGCGCGGGCGGACGGCGGCGGGTGCCGGGAGGTGGGGTGTCGCCTGGGCGGCGGGGGACGCGCAGTTCGCCGGATTGCGAGCCTCGGGGATCGGCGGAGCGCGGGGCGCCGGGTTGGGCAGGGCGCGGCGCGGCGGCGCGCGGGCGTCGAGGTTCGCCGGACCGCTCGGGGTGGCGTCCCGGGTCGCCGGTGCGTCCGGGAGTGCGTTCAGTCGGTCGTCCGGGTTCGGCGCGGCGCGGGCGGCGCGGGGCGTCCGGGCGGGCACGGGGAGGGGCGGCGGGTGGCACGGCGGGAGACGGGGACACGGGTTCGCCCGGCACTCGCGGCAGCGGGCCGGTGTCGTCGGGGTCCTGATCGGGGTAGTCGTGCGGTGCCACGGCGGACATCCTGCCCTCCCGGCTCACGGCTCACCCGTACCGGGTGGGGGGAGGAGGCGGGCGTATCCGGCGTTTCGTTCAGGCGTGCGCAGAACGGAGGTGCACCCGCCGGTAAGCGGAGGGCGGCGTGTCGAAATGGTCCAGAAACGCTTGCCGGAGCGTCTCGGTGGAGCCGAAACCGCAGCGTCGCGCGATCGCGGTGAGCGGGAGGTCGGTGCCGGACAGCAGGCGGGCGGCGTGCTCCGCGCGCACGGTCCGGACGTATTTGCCCGGCGTGGTGCCGAGATGGGCGTCGAACAGCCGGGTCAGCTGGCGCGTGCTGATGCCGGCCTGGTTCGCCAGCGCGGGGGCGCCGAGGTCGTCGGCGAGGTGCTCGGCGACGTACGCGGTGAGGTCGCGGACCTGCCGGTGTTCCGGCGGCGGCCCGGCGAGGAACATGCTCACCTGCGCCTGGTTTCCGGGCCGCTGCAGGTAGGTGACCAGCGACCGGGCGGCCTCGCGGGCGAGCGTCGGGCCGTGGTCCTCCTCGACGAACGCGAGGGTGAGGTCGAGCCCGCTGGTGACGCCGGCGGAGGTGTAGACGTCGCCGTGCCGCACGAAAAGCGGCACCGGATCCACCGTCACTGACGGGTACTGCTCGGCGAGCCGCGAGGCGTGCGACCAGTGCGTGGTCGCGCGACGGCCGCTCAGCAGCCCGGCGGCGGCGAGCACGGTCGCTCCGGTGCAGACCGACGCCGTCCGCCTGCTCTCCTGCGACAGCCGCCGCACGTGCGAGAGCAGCCGTTCGTCCTTGGCGGCGACGTGGTGGCCGAGCCCGCCCGCGACCACGAACGTGTCGAGCGGGCCGCGGACCTGGTCGATCCGGACGTGCGGGGCGAGCGTGAGCCCGGACTGGCAGGCGAAGGGGAGACCGTCGACGCTGGCGAGCCGGACCTCGTACGGCCGGGCCGCGCCGAGCCGGGTGGCGGCGTCGAAAACGTCGGACACGCAGGCGATGTCGAGCAGTTCGGCGTCGGGGTACCCGAGGATCACGACCTGCCGGGCGGTACTCGGCATGGCCGCACGGTAGCAGTTCGCCGGGCCGGATCAACCGGGTTCGCAGGATTTCGGACACGCGTGTCCCGGCCGGGTCGCGAGGGCGGGAGCCTGGCGGCATGACTCAGAAGACGTTCGCGTTCGTCGTGTACCCCGGCCTGACGCCGCTCGACCTGGTGGGACCGCTGCAGGTGATCAACGGCCACGCGGCGGTGGACCCCTCGGTCCGGGTGGCGGTGGTCGGCGAAACCCTGGAGGCCCTCGGCACCGACACGCCGCTGCGGATCGCGCCGAGCCACACCTTCGACCAGGTTCCGGATCCGTCCTGGGTCCTCGTCCCCGGCGGCGGCGCGCCGACGCTGCGCGCGCTCGGCGACGAGACGCTCATCGGCTACCTCCGCCGCGCCGCGGAGTCCGCCGAGCTGATGACGTCCGTGTGCACCGGTTCGCTGCTGCTCGGCCAAGCTGGGCTGCTCGAAGGCCGTGAAGCGACGACGCACTGGACTTTCCTGGACACCCTGCGCGCGTTCGGGGCCGAGCCGGTCCGGCAGCGTTGGGTCGACAGCGGCCCGGTGATCACCGCGGCCGGAGTGTCCGCCGGCATCGACCTGGCGTTGCACCTGGTGGAGCGGATGAGCGGAGCGGACGTCGCGCGGCTGGTGCAGTTCGGCATCGAGTACGACCCGCAGCCGCCGCTCGGCCCGCTCGACTGGTCGCTCGCCCCGCGCGAGCAAATGCGGCCGTTCGTCGACCACACCGTCCGCGAGGGTCTCGCCGATCAGCCGGAGCTGCGCGAAAAGCTGCTGGCGCAGCGGTGACGCGCGGGTAAACTGCCCCACCCGGCTGAGGCAGAACGGTTTGCCAGCGCCACTGCGGCGCGTACCGTTCCGCCAATGGGTTCTCGCGGGGATGCCGGTCTCACCGTCTTCACCAGCCGGAGGGACGGCGACATCGTGCTGGTCACAGCGGCGGGCGAGATCGACATCGCGTCGGTGGGGCAGTTCCGCTCCGCGCTGTCCGCCGCCTCCGGAGCCGGCGGGAAACTCGTCGTGGACCTGTCGCGGGTCGGCTATCTCAGCTGCGCCGGGCTGCGCGTGCTCGAGGAGACGAGCCACGTCCGGCCCGCGCTGTCGATCGTGGCGACCGGGCCGCTTGTGCTGCGCGCCTTCGCGGTGTCCGGGATCAAGGCGCCGGTGCGCAGCGGCCTGCGCGAGGCGTGCGCCGCCGCGGGGGCGTGAATCCCCGGCCGGAATCTGGGTACCCGTGGGGTGGAACCGAGATCTGCTGAGGTGATCCAGATGTCCACCAGCACGATGTCCGGCAAGACCGCGGTCTCCGGGGGCGCAGCGGGCCTCGCTGTGCTGGCCGGGCTGTACCTGATCGCCGCGCCGTGGCTGCTGCGCTTCGGCGGGGCCGCCGAACTCGCGGTGAGCAACACGGTGGCCGGGCTCGCGATCGTCGTTTTCGCCGCGATGCGCGCGCGGGATTCCGGTGCCCAGGCGTTGACCTGGGTGCTGCCGGTGCTCGGCGTGTGGGCCGCGGTGTCTCCGTTCTTGCTCCGGTACGGCGACGAAACGGTGCCGTCGGCCGGTGCGGTGACCGGCAACGTGATCGCCGGGGTCGTCGTGGCCGCCGGCGGGGCGGCGCTGCTGCTGCGCCGCCGCTTACGTCAGCCGAGCGCGTCGGCGAGCCAGCGGTTCCAGGTCGCGGTTTCGGCGGTCTCGTCGACGTCAGGGCGGAAGAGGTGATGTCCCACCGCGATCGGCATGCCGAGCAGCGACCGTTCGTGGAACCGGTAGAGGGCGTCCTCGGTGCGGACTCCGGCGTAGTTCGGGGTCGAGTAGTCGAGGACGCCCTCGACCACCTCGTCGCCGACACTGAACTGGACCGCTTGCCCGGCCGCGGGTTCAGCGGGCAAGCCGAGCGCGGCCAGCAGCTTCGGCCACGCGTCCCGGCTCGCCGACGACGCCGGGCTGTCCGCGGTCACGTACGTCGCGAAGCGGCCGGGGAAGTGGGCCAGCAGTTCGGCGAGCGTGTGCAGGTACATCTCCCAGCCGACGGCGAATGACTCGTGGTATTCGTCGTCCCAGCCGTCCTCGACGAACCCGCGGTGCACGAATCGGAGTACAGAATTGCCGCCTTCGGCCGCCTCCACGAGGAATTCCATCGCGTCGAACGTGCCGTCCTCGGCCGCCTCGCCCCGGTAGGCGAACCGGCGCGGGGGATCCCACGTGGTGATCTCGGCCTCGGTGCGCATTTCGCCGAGGCTGAAGCGGATCCGCCTGGCCGCGGCGTCGACCTCGTGCCGGCCCATGAACCACGAATCGATGCCGGGCCCGGTCGCGACGGCCTCCCACACGGCCTCGGGTCCCGCGGGCAGCTGAACCTCTTTGCGCACCTCGAACTCGCGTGGCATCTGCGGCGTTCCTCCTCGTGGTCGGTCCTGGCCACGGTGCCATTGACAACAATACTTGTCAATGCGGTGGCGGTTCGCCTGATCGGTGACAGACTGCGAAGGGACTCTCACGAAGGGACGCTTGAGCATGGCAACGGTGGCCGACCAGTTGATCGACGTTCTGGTGCAATCCGGGGTGCGCCGGATCTACGGGGTGGTGGGCGACAGCCTCAACCCCGTCGTGGACGCGGTGCGCCGCACCGGAGGTTCGGCGCGCGGCGGGATCGACTGGGTGCACGTGCGCAACGAAGAGGCGGGCGCGTTCGCCGCCGCGGCCGAGGCGCAGTTGACCGGGCGGCTCGCGGTGTGCGCGGGAAGCTGCGGACCGGGGAACCTGCATCTGCTGCAAGGGGTTTACGACGCGCATCGCTCGGGAGCGCCGGTGCTCGCGATCGCCTCGCACATTCCGTCCGACCAGATCGGCACTGGGTTTTTTCAGGAGACGCATCCGCAGCAGTTGTTCGCCGAGTGTTCGCACTACTGCGAGATGGTGAGTTCGCCGGAGCAGATGCCGCGGCTGGCGCGGATCGCGGTGCAGAACGCGGTCGGACGGCGCGGGGCGGCGGTGCTGGTGCTGCCCGGGGATGTGTCGCACGAGCCCGCCGCGCACGCCACGGGGGAGTCGGCGTCGCTGGGGAGTCCGCCTGCCGTGGTGCCCGCTGAGGCCGACATCGCCCGTCTTGCCGATCGGATCGATCGGGCCGAGAAGGTGATGATCATGGCCGGCGCGGGGTGCCGGGACGCGCATGACGAGGTGCTCGCGCTCGCGGAGGCGGTCGGGGCGCCGGTGGGGCATTCGTTGCGAGGCAAGGAGTTCGTGCAGTACGACAATCCGTTCGATGTGGGGATGAGCGGGTTGCTCGGGTATGGGGCCTGCTACGAGGCGATGCACGAGGCTGATCTCGTGTTGTTGCTGGGTACGGACTTTCCGTACGACAACTTCCTGCCGCAGCGCAATACCGTGCAGGTGGACATCGATCCGGCTCGGATGGGGCGGCGGTCGGTGCTGGAGTTCGGGGTCCAAGGCGATGTCGGGGCCACGGTCCGGGCGGTGCTGCCGCGGTTGCGGGAGCGGGAGGACCGGTCGTTCCTGCATGCCATGCTGCGCAAGCACGAGCGGGGGTTGCAGCGGGTAGTCGACGCTTATACGGCCGAGGTTTCCAAGCATGTTCCGTTGCATCCGGAGTTTGTCGCGGATGTGCTGGACGAGGAAGCCGCCGAGGACGCGGTGTTCACTGTGGACACCGGGATGTGCAATGTGTGGGCTGCTCGGTACATCACGCCTAACGGGCGGCGGCGGATTCTCGGGTCGTTTGTGCACGGGAGTATGGCTAATGCGTTGCCGCATGCTATTGGGGCGCAGGCTGCTGCTCCGGGGCGGCAGGTGGTGGCTATGTGCGGCGATGGCGGGCTGGCGATGTTGATGGGGGAGTTGTTGACCCTTAAGACGCATGGGTTGCCGGTTAAGGCTGTGGTGTTCAACAACTCTTCGTTGGGGATGGTGAAGCTGGAGATGCTCGTGGACGGGTTGCCGGAGTTCGGCACTGACCACGATCAGGTCGACTTTGCCGGGATTGCCCGGGCGGCTGGGTTGTATTCGCGGCGGGTGGAGAAGCCTGGGGAGGTCCGGGAGGGGCTTCGGGATATTTTGGCGCACGACGGGCCCGCGGTGTTGGATGTGGTTACTGATCCTAATGCGTTGTCTATTCCGCCTAATATTACTGCTGCTCAGGTTAAGGGGTTTGCGTTGGCGGCCAGTAAGACTGTGTTGAGTGGGGGAGTGGGGAAGATGTTGGGGCTGGCCAAGTCTAATTTGCGGAATATTCCTCGGCCTTGATGGTTCGCTGGGCCTCGTCGCCTGGCGGCGACATTGGCCCGTTGGCGCGTGGGGCACCCCGAAGCTTGATTGTGACTGCGGCGCGGGGGTGTTTGTCAAGGCGGGAAAGATGCCTTGACAAGCACCCCCAGACCGCAGGGAGGCTTC
>NZ_JBHZAG010000173.1:0-8113 GCF_042754125.1 Amycolatopsis sp. NPDC059235 | reverse complement strand
GGGTAGGGCGGCTAGCGCCCCAATGTGGCATTGGGTGCATGCGACGCACCCAATGTGGCGTTCGGTGCGTCAGACGCACCCAATGCCACATTGGGGCGCATCCCGGAGCGCTGGGCGGGCGGGCCGTGAAGGGCTCCTTGAGGGAATCTAAGTCCGTGAAGGGGCCCCTCACGGAACTCCGAGGGTCGTGAGGGGAACCCTGAGGGACTCAGAGTCCGTGAAGGTGGCCCTCACGGACGCGCCGGAGGCACAACGTAGAAAGAGCCGCCCCGCGCGGTGGCGGGACGGCTCCTTGAGAGGTTGTGCGGGGTCAGTGCTTGGGGGCGGGGCCCGCTTGGTCGCTCAGCATGCGCAGGGCGTTGACCAGGCCGCCGGTCAGGTCGCCTTCCTTGAAGGAGGCCACCATGCTCGCCACGGCCAGGTTCGCGCCTCGGTCGGGTAGGCGCGAGTGGGCGCGTTCGCCGGTGACGATCTCGATCGCACGCTGCGCGGGCGAGACGCCCAGCAGGACCGCGTTCGCCGGGTCGTCGGTGGCGGCGTGCAGCTTTTCCGCACCGGCGCGGGTGTCTTCGCCAAGGTCGCCAAGGTAAATGCTGAAGCCGAGGCCGGTTTCGCGGGTCGCGAAGGTCAGGGCCTCGTCCAGGCGCGCGAGCTGCTGCACCGTGAACGGGCTCGTCGGGGCCGCGGGCTCGTACATCTTCGCCGCCGACAGCCTGCCGCTGTTGGTGATGACCTCGCCGAAGGCCAGGTCCTTCTCCGCGACCGCGGTCTGGGTCACTTCACCACTTGCCACGAGCGCCTCCTGCGGCCGTCGAAGCGCCCGCGGGCGCCGCATTCACGTCAACCGCCGGGCCGTGGCCGGCTCCTACGCCGTCCGGGTTGGCGGTCCACCACATCGCGGGGTACTCCCACGGCTGCCCCGGCCGGTACCGCGGCGTCCCCGAGAACTTCTTCCGCAAGGTCGCGGCGCCGACCACGAAGTAAATGGCCCCGGGGATGACCGCGTAGACCAGGATCGTCTCGACAACGTTCACGCCGGTGAGCGTATCGGATGCCTTCCGGGGCCACCGCGCGACACCGCGACCGGCGGCGACCGTTCGTCGTCGCTGAGGCGCCGTCCGCCGCTTGGCCCGCCCCCGCTGGAACGTTGGGGCGAAGGGCGGCGGGCCGAAAGATGGCAACTCGCCGTACAGGCGGCCGTACCGGGCGATACCGGCTTGTCCGAACCTTGAAATCCTCGTAGCTTTTTCACCTGTACGGGCCTTGCGCCCGCCTCCCCAGCCCCAGCCCGTTACGCACCGGTCCCAGGAGGACACCTCATGCAGAGCGTCCAGACCCCCGCTCAGGCGATCACCGAGACCATTTCGTCACCCAGCGAGACCGGATTCGTGCCCGGAACGCGGGTCACGTCCGGCACCAGGGTTACGCGCGGCACTCGGGTCACCCGCGGAACCCGGGTCACCGCGGGCACTCGCGTGACAATGGGTACCCGGGTCACCATGGGAACTCGAGTCACCAGGGGCACCCGCGTTACCCGCGGGACCCGCGTCACGGCAAGCACTCGCGGGACTCGCGTCACGGCAGGCACGCGGGTCACCTGCGGCACTCGGGTCACGATGGGCACTCGGGTCACGATGGGCACTCGGGTCACGCGCGGCACCCGGGTCACCGCCGGAACCCGCGTCACCATGGGCACTCGCGTCACCATGGGCACTCGCGTCACCCGCGGTACTCGCGTCACGCGCGGCACCCGGGTCACGATGGGCACGCGGGTCACCTGCCAGGCCGACTACAGCCTCGCCGCCTGAGCAAACAGGCGCAGCAAGCACCGCCCAGCACCGGATCAGGGACGTCGAGCACGATCCATCGGCTCGCCCCGGCCGCCGCACAGGCAGCCGGGGCGCCGACGTGTCCGGGTCCGGGAGCCTAGGCCGCCGACCCGAGATACGGCCGCCACAGCGGATCGGCCTCTTTGGAATGCGCCAGCAGCCGCCAGTGCGGGCCGTGCGGGGCGCGCGGCACCACGCGCAGCCGCCAGCCGATCTCCGACAGGAGGCGGTCGGCCTTGCGGTGGTTGCACTTCGCGCAGCAGGCGACGCAGTTGGTCCAGCTGTGCGGACCGCCCTTGCTGCGCGGGACGACGTGGTCGATCGTCTCGGCCCGGCCGCCGCAGTAGGCGCAGCGATGCCGGTCCCGGTGCATCAGCCCGGCCCGGGTGAGCGGCACCTGCGCCCGGTAGGGCACCCGCACGTACGTGCTGAGCCGGATCACCGAAGGAACGGGCAGCGACACCGTCGCGGCGTGCAGTTCGACGCCTCCCGGATCGCCGTGCACGACCTCCGCCTTGCCGCACATGACGAGCACCACCGCACGCCGCATGGGCACCGCGGTCAGCGGCTCGAAAGTGGCGTTGAGCAGGAGGACCCGGCGCCGCCCCCACGCCGGGGCGACCGGATCGCGGGCTCTACGCTGTCCGGGCGGACGGGAAGCTCCCCCTGGACGGGTCCCCGGCCCGGACGGGACGGAGCCGCCGGATGCGGACCCTCCCGGGCAGGCACGCAGGATCGCCTCCGGCGGCAGCTCGGCCATGGCTTGGCCGGCGCCGCCGAGGGGGACGGGTTGTCGGTCTGGCACTCGACCACCTCCACCGGTGCAGGCATAGTCGACCACACATCAGGGCCCCGGCGCACGCGTGTTCTGTGACGTGTCACATACCCGCGACCCGGCGGCCACCCGCCGACCGCCTGCGCGCCGCCGGGACAACGAACCGAGAAAGGACTGTCTCCACCAGTGAATGCCGTGCTCAGCGCTCCACCCGCCTGCATCTCCGAGACCGGGACGTGGTGCGCCCAGGTCTATTCGGTCACGCACAACGAGTGGCTCGCCGCGTCGGCGGGCTGGCTCCTCACGAAGCCGCTGAAGATCGTCCTGATCCTCGTCATCGCCTTCCTGGTGCGATATCTCACCAAGCGGCTGATCGACCGGGTCACCACGCTTCCGGCCTCGGGCAGCGGCGGCAAGATCCCCACGCTGTTGAGACCGCTGCGCGAACGCGCGCCGGACATGCTCGGCACGGCGGTGACCGAGCGCCGCAGGCAGCGCGCCAAGACGATCGGCTCGGTGCTGAAGTCCGGCTCCACGTTCCTGATCTACGGCCTCGCGTTCATCCTCGTGCTGGGCGAACTGGGCATCGACCTGGCGCCGATCATCGCGTCCGCCGGGATCGTCGGCGTCGCGCTCGGGTTCGGCGCGCAGAACCTGGTCAAGGACTTCCTTTCCGGGATGTTCATGATGATCGAGGACCAGTACGGCGTCGGGGACGTCGTGGACATCGGCGAAGCGACCGGCACGGTCGAGGCGGTCGGCCTGCGCATTACCACGCTGCGCGACTTGAAGGGCACCGTCTGGTACGTCCGCAACGGCGAGGTGCTGCGCGTCGGCAACTCCAGCCAGGGCTTCGCCTACGCCGTGGTCGACGTCCCGCTGAGCTACTCCGCGGACGTGGACCGGGCGACCGAGGTGCTCAGCGGCGCGGCCACGAAGGCGGTCGAATCGGACGCGCTTTCGGCGAACGTGCTGGAGCCGCCGGAGCTGCTCGGCGTCGAACAGGTCACACCGGAGGGAATCGTGTTGCGCCTGACGGTCAAGGTGCGACCGGGCAAGCAGTGGGCGGTGCAGCGGAAGCTGCGCGGGCAGCTGCTCGGCGCGCTCGAGGAGGCCGGTTTCGAACCGCCGCTCGGCCGGTTGCTGTCGTCCATGCAGGACAAGCAGTCGGGCGCGCAGCGCAGCTGAGGCAGGGCAAGATGGAGGTGTGTCTGTGAGCGAGCCGGAACCGGCGAACCTGTACGAGGCGGTGGGCGGCGAACCGACCTTCCGCCGGATCATCAAGCGGTTCTACGAGGAAGTGGCCCGCGACGAGGTGCTGCGCCCGCTCTACCCGGAAGAGGACCTCGGCCCGGCGGAGGAGCGGTTCCGGCTGTTCCTCATCCAGTACTGGGGCGGTCCGCACACCTACTCCGACCAGCGCGGCCACCCCCGGCTGCGGATGCGGCACGCGCCGTTCAAGATCGGCCCGATCGAACGCGACGCGTGGCTGCGCTGCATCCGGATCGCGATCGACGAGGAGAACCTGCCCGAGCCGTACCTCAGCCAGCTGTGGGCGTACCTGGAAATGGCCGCGCACAGCATGATGAACAGCTTCGTCTGATGAGACGCCGGGTCGCGGGCAGGCGGCCGGACCGCCTTCCGCGGCCGTCGTGGTGGTCGGACGCGGTGTTCTACGAGATCTACGTGCGGTCGTTCGCCGATTCGGGCGAGGACGGCATCGGCGATCTCGAGGGCATCCGCAGCAAGCTCGGCTACCTGGAACTGCTGGGCGTCGACGCGCTGTGGCTGACGCCGTTCTACCCGTCGCCGATGGCCGACCACGGCTACGACGTGGCGGATCCGCGCGGCGTCGACCCGATGTTCGGCACCCTCGGCGACTTCGACGTGCTGCTCACCGAGGCGCACCGGCGCGGCATCCGGGTCACCGTGGACGTGGTGCCCAACCACACGAGCAACCAGCACGCGTGGTTCAAATCCGCGCTGGCCGCCGGTCCGGGCAGCCCGGAGCGGGAGCGCTACCACTTCCGCGACGGCCGCGGTCCCGGCGGAGCCGAGCCGCCCAACAACTGGGTCAGCGTGTTCGGCGGCCCGGCGTGGACGCGGGTGCCGGACGGGCAGTGGTACCTGCACCTGTTCGCGCCCCAGCAGCCGGACCTGAACTGGGCCAGCCCGGACGTCCGCGCCGACCTCGAACGCACCCTGCGGTTCTGGCTCGACAGGGGCGTCGACGGGTTCCGGATCGACGTCGCGCACGGGATGGCCAAGCCCGCCGGGCTGCCCGACATGGATCCCGACACGCCCGCGCACGGCGGCGGCGCGCCCGGCGATCCGCGCTTCGACGACGACGGCGTGCACGAGGCGCACCAGCTGATCCGCAAGGTGCTCGACGAGTACCCGGACGCGATGGCCGTCGGCGAGATCTGGGTGCAGGACGAGGAACGGCTGGCCCGCTACCTGCGGCCGGACGAACTTCATCTGGCGTTCAACTTCCGCCTGGTGCTCACGCATTTCGACGCGGACGCGATGCGCACGTCGATCGAGCGTTCGCTGGCGGTGCCGCGCGCGGCGGGCGCCCCGGCGACCTGGACGCTGTCCAACCACGACGTGTGGCGTGCGGCGAGCCGCTACGGCGGCGGCGCGGCCGGGGTCCGCCGGGCGCGCGCGATGGCGCTGGTGGAACTCGCCCTGCCCGGCGCGGTGTACCTGTACCAGGGCGAAGAGCTGGGCTTGCCGAACGCCGACCTGCCGCTGGAGGCGATGACCGACCCGCGCGCCCGCACCCAGGGCCCGGAGTTCAGCCGCGACGGCGAACGCGTGCCGCTGCCGTGGGAGGGCACGCTTCCGCCGTACGGCTTTTCGCGCACGGCGCAGACCTGGCTGCCGATGCCCGCGGACTGGGCTCCGCTGACGGTGGAACGGCAGCTCGAAGACCCGGAATCGACCCTGTCGCTGTACCGGCGCGCGGTGGAGCTGCGGAAACACCACCCGGCGTTCCGCGGCGGCAACGAGCTGCAGTGGTACGGCGCGCCCGCCGGGTGTTTCGCGTTCCGCCGCGGCCGGGGCGGGCTGATCTGCGCGCTGAACACCTCGGCCAGCTCGATCGCCCTGCCACCGGGCGAAGTGCTGCTGACCAGCAGCCCTCTCGTCGACGGCAGGCTCGCGCCGGACTCAGCTGCCTGGCTCGGGTAGCGCCCCCGCCCGCTGGTGGGCAGCGCTCCAGCGTGCGGGTCCGTGAGGGGAACCTTCACGGACTCTGAGTCCCTCAGGGTTCCCCTCACGACCTGCGCACAGGTCAGACTCGGGCACCCGCCTCCAGGCCGAGCATGGCGAGCAATCCCCGCAGGTCGTCGGCGTCGTGCGCGTGTTCGGCGACGGTGCGGGTGGCGTGTTCCTGCTGGACGCGCAGGTCCTGTTCGGCGGAGACCCGGGCGCGGGCGAATTCACTGGTTTCGGCGGACAGCGGACGTCGTTCCGAGCGCATGTCGCTCCTCGTCGAGGTGGAAGGGGCCACCGGCGGCTCCGTTCGGGGCGGATCCGCCGGGGACGGCGCCGGCTCGAACGCCGGCGCACGGTGAGACTTCTCGACGGTGCTGACGCTACTCCCCGCCCCGACCTGCCCGCGAGCCCGTCCCCGTCCGCGCGTCGCGGCGTCCACAGTGGACCCGCGGGGCGGCAGCCCTGGTGAGACCGGCTCCGGCGTGCTTTACTGACGACGGTCGTGTTTTGTGTTCGTGCGGTGGGTACGTCCCGCAGCCACGCTCGCAAGATGTAGCGGGCGTGGTGTTCTCTTTCGGAAGGCACTCCGTCGGTTGCCGGCCCGGGTGCCGAGGTGGCATCTGATGTTTAGTCCCGATGGAGATAGTTTTTATGACGCAAGGCACCGTGAAGTGGTTCAACGCCGAAAAGGGCTTCGGGTTCATCAGCCCGGACGACGGCAGCGCCGACGTCTTCGTGCACTACTCGGAGATCCAGGGCAACGGGTTCCGCAGCCTTGAGGAGAACGCGCGCGTGGAGTTCGAGGTCGGCCAGGGCCAGAAGGGCCCGCAGGCCACCGGCGTCCGCGCCATCTGAGTTCCGCTGGTGTTTCCCCTGGTGCGGAAGGCTTTCCGCACCAGGGGGACCCTCGCCGGAGCGGACTTTCCGCCCCCGGCAACCGATTTCGATCCACCCCCTGGTGCGCGCCGGTGAATTCACCCGGCCGCGCAAGGTCTTCCGCGTCCCGGGAACCCGGGCCGAAGATCACCCGTTGACCAGAGCAGGTCGCGACTGGCCTCGAGGCCCTCCCCTGCCTGGCCAGTTCGCAACGCACGGCGCATCCCCGTCCGGCGGCTCCCCCCTCGCCCCGGACAGCCGCCGCGGCACCGGCCTCGGCCCCGCAGAGCGCGGCGGCCGGACCAGCTCGACAGGAGCGTTACCCATCGACACCCAGAGCACCGTCCAGCATCCCCCGAAAACCCCGCAGCCCATGCTCGCCGGCCGCAAGACCGGCACCGAGGCCTTCCTGGTGAAGCTCTTCGCCGTCGTCCCCCTCGTCGCGGTCGCCGCCGCGGTGCCGCTGGCCTGGGGCTGGGGCCTCAGCTGGCTGGACGTCGGCCTCGCCGCCGCCTTCTACTGCGTCAGCGGCCTCGGCATCACCGTCGGCTTCCACCGCTACTTCACCCACGGCGCGTTCCGCGCCCGCCGCGGGCTGCGGATCGCGCTCGCCGTCGCGGGCAGCATGGCCATGCAGGGACCGGTGATCGACTGGGTCGCCGACCACCGCCGCCACCACGCGTACTCCGACCGCGACGGCGACCCGCATTCGCCGTGGCGCTTCGGCACCACGCCCGCCGCGCTCGCGAAGGGCTTCTGGCACGCGCACATGGGCTGGCTGTTCGGCCGCGACCGGACGAACCCGCGCCGCTTCGCCCCGGACCTGCTCGACGACGCCGACCTGAAGCGGATCGACCGGCTCTTCCCGGTGCTGACCCTCGCGACGCTGCTGGGGCCCGCGCTCCTGGGCGGGCTGATCACGATGACCTGGTGGGGCGCGCTGACCGCGTTCTTCTGGGCCGGCCTGGTCCGGGTCGCCGCACTGCACCACGTGACGTGGTCGGTCAACTCGCTGTGCCACCTGATCGGCGAGCGCCCGTTCGAGGCGCGCGACCGTTCGGCGAACTTCTGGCCGCTGGCGATCGCGTCCTTCGGCGAGTCCTGGCACAACTCCCACCACGCCGACCCGACCGGGGCCCGGCACGGCGTCGGCCGCGGCCAGCTCGACATCTCCGCGCGGCTGATCTGGATGTTCGAAAAGTTCCGCTGGGCCTCGCACGTGCGCTGGCCCCGGGCCGAACGGCTCGCCCGCAAACTCAAGACCGCCTAACCCTGCACCAGGAACCCGCCTGGCAGGGCGCGGTTCGCGGTCCGTGAGGGGAACCCTGAGGGACTCTGATTACCTCAGGGTTCCCCACACCGACCTGAGGGCAGCGGCGGGGTGTCAGGCGCAGCGGACCCCTTACACGAGCCG
>NZ_JBHZAG010000172.1:0-8136 GCF_042754125.1 Amycolatopsis sp. NPDC059235 | reverse complement strand
GACAAGCACCCCCGCGCCGTAGTCACACTCAGCTTCGGGGTGGTGGCCCCCACCCGAGCGCAATGTCGCCGCCAGGCGACGAGCCGCCCGCGAGAGACCTACCGAGCCGCCACAGCAGCCCCAGCCCGAACCATCCCCGGCTCCGGCTCAACCTCCGGAGCCACCGACTCCGCCTCGCCCCCCGACCGAGGCACAGTCATCTGCGCCGGAAGCAAGTTCGCATTAGGCACCCGAACCGGCCCGGTCCCCGTGGTCCCTTCCCCGCTATCCGCCGAAGTCCCGACGAGCGCGAGCGCGCTCAGCACGAGCCCGGACACCACGACCCCGGCCCCTTGCGCCGCCCGTTTCCGGCTGAAAGCGAACCGACCGCCGCCGAGCACGTTCGCCGACTGCCCGAGCGGCGCGGTTGTTCCCAACGGCGCGGTACCCCCGAGCACTCCCGCGTCACGCAGCCCGGCCACCCGCTCCGGCCGCTGGATCGCCACCAGCTGACCATCCGCGGTGACCGCGAGATTATCCGGCGTACCAGGAAGATCAGTGTGCTCCGGAATCGACCGAAGACTGGCCAGGAACCCAGCCGACATCGACGGCGCACCCGCGTCCTTCACCGCCGCGACAGCCTGCCGCTGCGAGGTCACCTCGGCCGC
Organism: Amycolatopsis sp. NPDC059235; assembly: GCF_042754125.1. Lineage (NCBI taxonomy): Bacteria > Bacillati > Actinomycetota > Actinomycetes > Pseudonocardiales > Pseudonocardiaceae > Amycolatopsis > Amycolatopsis sp. NPDC059235. The sequence continues at coordinate 7,489 of NZ_JBHZAG010000172.1, read as the reverse complement.
GCAGTCCGGGCAGCGCGCGAGGTGCGCGAGCGCCCGGTCGTGGGCGACCGGCGTCAGCTCGCCGTCGACCAGTGCGACTACCGCGTCGGGCATGAGGTGGGATTCGGCGAAACGCCAGCCGGTCATACGGACACCTTCGCAGATTCCTCCCGGGTCGCGCGACGGCGCTCGAGCGACGCGCGCAGCGCCGAGCGGCCGCGGTGGATGCGGCTGCGCACGGTGCCGAGCTTGACGCCCAGCGTCGCGCCGATCTCCTCGTACGACAGTCCTTCGACGTCGCACAGCACGACCGCGGCCCGGAACTCCGGGGGCAGCTCGTCGAGCGCCTCCTGCAGGTCTGGGTCCAGGTGGGTGTCGCTGTAGTGCTGCTCCGGGCTCGGGTCGTCGCCGACGATCCGGTCGGTGTCCTCGGGCAGTCCCTCCATGCGCACGCGCGAGCGGCGGCGCGCCATGTCGAGGAACAGGTTCGTGGTGATCCGGTGCAGCCAGCCCTCGAAAGTGCCCGGCTTGTACGACGCGAGCGACCGGAAGACGCGGATGAACGTCTCCTGGGTCAGGTCTTCGGCGTCGTGCGTGTTGCCGGTGAGGCGGTAGGCGAGCCGGTAGACGCGGTCGGCGTGTTCGCGCACGACCTCGTCCCACGAGGGCGGCGTCCAGGCCGCCTCGGCTGCGTCCACGGTCACCGGAGCGGCCTCCGGCAGTTCGGCGTTCTGCATCAGGGGAGCAGGCACCTCCATCTGGGTCAACTCCTCTTCACCTCTGCCAACGCGGGCCGGGCACACGGTGTTCCCGTGTGGTTGAGACTCAGTCTGTCCGGCTTCCTTATGGAACTCATGAGACCGATCTGAGAGCAGCCTGAGAAGTTGGCCTTTCCAGGGTTTTCGCGGGCTTTCCCGGGACCGGAGGGCGCTTACCAGGGAGCCTTCGCTGATTTATCGACAACCAGCGCTAACCTTCGCGCGTGAGTTCGGGGACAGAGGCGGCGGCCGAGACCGGGGCGGTCGGCGCCGAGCAGGTCGACGGGTACCTGCCCGACGACGACGTGCTGACCGCGGCGCGGCTGCGCGGGGCCGACCTCGGTTGCGCCCCGCTGGCTCCCGGAGCAGGCACGACGCTGCGTTTTCTCGCCGCGACGGTCGCCGCGCGGGCGGTCGTGGAGGTCGGCACCGGATCCGGCGTGAGCGGGCTGTACCTGCTGCGCGGGATGGCCGCCGACGGCGTGCTGACCTCGATCGACGTCGAACCGGAGTACCAGCGGGCGGCGCGCAAGACCTTCCTCGAAGCGGGCTACCCGCCGGGCCGGATGCGGCTCATCGTCGGCCGCGCGCTGGACGTGCTGCCGCGGCTCACCCCCGGCGGCTACGACCTGGTGTTCGTCGACGCCGCGCGGATCGAGTACCCCGGCTACTACGAGCAGGGCGTCGCGCTGCTGCGCCGCGGCGGGGTGATCGTGTTCCACCAGGTCCTGGCGGGCGGGCGGCTCACCGACCCGGCCCGGCGCGACCCCGAGACGATGGCGCTGCGCGAGGTCGCGCGGGCCGTGCGCGAGGACGACCGGCTGGTCCCGGCGCTGCTGCCGGTCGGCGGCGGACTACTGGTGGCCACGGCGTGCTCGTGAGTGTTCAAGCCGGTTAGAACCGGCATCGCCACTCACGACCCCACCAGCACCCGCTCCTCTCGCCGCGCCCTTGTGCCCACCTGCACCGCCACCACAGCCAGCCCCAGCCACACCACCACAGCCACGATCAGCCAATCCCACCCAGCCCGCCCGTAAACAACACTGCCGACCCCGCCGCCGACGCTGCTGCCCAGGTAGTACATGAGCATGTACAGCCCGCCGACCTGGCCGCGCGCGTTCTCCGGGGCCTCGGCCGCGGCCCAGCTGTTCGCGATCGAGTGCGCGGCGAAGAAGGCCGTTGTCAGCACCAGAAAACCGACGACGATCAACGGCAGCGAATCCGGGATCGTCAACAGCGCGCCGACCGCGGTCAGCAGCAGCACCCCGACCAGCGCCTGCCGACGCCCGATCCGCGCGGACAGCCGGTTGGCCGTGGCCGACGAGACCGAGCCCAGCGCGTACGACACGAACACCAGCGACGCGATCGCCGGCGACAGGTTCAGCGGCTCGCCGGTCAGCCGGAACCCGGCCGCGTTGTACAGCGCGACGAACGCGCCCATGGCCAGCAGTGCGACGGCGTACTGCGCGAGCAACACCGGCCGCCGCACCGCGGTAAGCAGGCCGACGCCGATGTCGCGCAGGCCTTGCCGCTCCCCCGTCTTGACCGGCGAAGGCGGCAGCATCACCACTGTCACGACCGCGCAGACCAGCGAAATCCCGGCCACCACGTACAGCGCGCCGCGCCAGCCGAACGGACCGGCGGTGAACCCGGTGGCCAGCCGTCCGGTCATGCCGCCGATGGTGTTGCCCGCGATCATCGCCCCGACCGCGGCCGCGACGCCGGTCTTCCCGAGCCGTTCCACGAGGTAAGCCGTGGCCACGCCGGGGAATCCGGCGATCGCGACGCCCTGCACCGCGCGCAGCACCAGCAGCAGCGAGTAGTCCGGCACCAGCGGCAGCAGAAGCCCGAGCACCGAGGAGATCACGACGGACGCGATGATCACCGGCCGCCGGCCGACCACCTCGGACAAGGCGGCGATGGGCAGCACGGAAATCGCCAGCGCACCGGTCGCCACGCTCACCGCGAGCGCCGCGCCGCCGGGATCGAGGCGGTACTGCCCGGCGAGCTGCGGCAGGACCGCTTGCGGCGCGTAGAGCAGGGCGAACGACGTGAAGCCCGCGGCGGCGACCGCGACCTTGACCCGGCGGGCGGAGGAAAGCATGACCTTGAAAGTAAGCTTGGCTAATCAATACGTCTAATACGTTGATCTGCCATCATTCATACCGTGCCGAATGAGAGCCTCACCGCGCAGCTCGTCCCGCACCTGTCTCTGCTGGCCACGCTGCGGAGCACTGGAAACGTCACCCGCACGGCCGAGATCCTCGGAGTGCCGCAACCCACAGTCAGCAGGCGGCTGGCCGCACTGGGACACGCCCTCGGCGCACCGCTGACCGTGCCCGACGGCCGGGGCGTCCGGCTCACCCGCGCCGCCGAATTGCTGGCTGACGCCGCGGAACGCGCACTGCCGGTGGTCGACGCTGGAGTCCGCCTCGCCCGCGAGGAGATCGAACCGGCGAGCGGGCGCGTCGTGCTCGGCTTTCTGCACCTGCTCGGCCGGTCGCTGGTGCCGGAATTGCTGCGCGCGTATCGCGAACAGGCCCCGACCGCCCGGTTCTCCCTCGTACAAGGTTCGCTGCAGGACATGGTCGACCGGCTCGTGTCCGGCGAACTCGATCTCGCCCTGCTCGCCCCGGTCGTCGAGGACGAACGGCTGGAGACGGTCGTGCTCGACCGGCAGCCGATCCACCTGTCGGTTCCCGCCGGACATCGACTGGCCGGACGACGCAGCGTGCGCGTGGCGGAGCTGGCCGACGAGCCGTTCGTTCTCCTGGAACCCGGCTACGGTCTGCGAAGGATCACCGACGACCTCTGCGCCGCCGCCGGTTTCACGCCGAAGGTCGCCTTCGAGGGCCAGGAATCCGACACTGTCCGCGGACTCGTCGGCGCAGGCCTGGGCGTCGCGCTCCTGCCCCGCTTCGAACCCGGCTCCCCGGCCGGCGTCGCGGAGGTCCCGCTGCACCCGCCGGTCCACCGGACGATCGGGCTCGCCTGGCGCGCCGGGGAGCCGCTTTCGCCCGCCGTCCAAGCATTCCGGGACCATGTGCTCGGCAGGACGGACTAGCGGCCAGGGTGGTATTTGTATCCCGGTACCGTGCTAGCGTTTCCGGTATAGAAATACCGGAACCTGAGGACGCGAGGTAGTCGTGATCGAGCTGAAGACGCCTGCGGAGATCGACCGCATGCACGTGACCGGGCGGTTCATCGCCGAGGTGCTGACCGAGGTCGGCAAGCTCGCCGACGTCGGCGTGAACCTGATGGACCTGGAACACCACGTGCGCGGCATGATCAAGCGGCGCGGAGCCGTCTCGTGCTACTGGGACTACGCGCCGTCGTTCGGCGAGGGCCCGTTCCGCAACGTCATCTGCTTGTCGGTCAACGACGCCGTCCTGCACGGCCTGCCGCACGACTACACCCTCCGCGACGGCGACGTGCTCACTGCGGACATCGCGGTCACCATCGACGGCTGGGCCGCGGACTCCGCGCGCACGGTCATCGTCGGCACGCCCGCCGAGGAGGACCAGCGGATCATCCGGGCCACCGAGGAAGCGCTCGAAGCCGCGATCAAGGCATCGCGCGCGGGCAACCGGCTCGGCGACATCTCGGCCGCGATCGAGGAGGTCGCGACCGGCTACGGCTACCCGGTCAACACCGAGTTCGGCGGGCACGGCATCGGCCGCACCATGCACGGCGAACCGCACGTGTCCAACCGCGGCAAGGCAGGCCGGGGCATGAAACTCCGGCCGGGCCTGACGCTCGCACTGGAACCGTGGCTGGCGCGCACGACGGACAAGATCGTTTACGACCCGGACGGCTGGACCATCCGCTCGGCCGACGGCTCGCGTACCGCGCATTCGGAGCACACGGTGGCGATCACCGACGGGGAGCCGATCGTGCTCACCCGCCGGGACGAAGAGCTGGCGGGCAAGAACTAGCCCTCGTAGGAGGCCGCGAACTCCACCAACGTCCGAGCAGCGAACCCCGACGCGCCCGGCACCACGTCGTCATACGGCTTGTCCGCGCGCGCCGGGCCCGCGATGTCCAGGTGTGCCCACGGCAGCCCCGCCGTGAACTCGCGCAGGAACAGCGCCGCCATGATCCCGCCGGGGCCGCCGGGGGCCTGCCGGACGTCGCCCAGCTCGCCTTCGATGCCGGTCGCGTAGTCCTCGACCAGCGGCATCCGCCACCACGCCTCACCGGCGCGGGCACCAGCCTCGATCACCCGCGCGGCGAGGTCGTCGTCGGTCGCGAAGACGCCGCCGGTGCGCACGCCCAGCGACACCTTCATCGCGCCGGTCAGCGTGGCCGCGTCGACGATCAGGTCCGGCTTGAACTGGGCGATGCCGTACGCGAGCGCGTCCGCCATCACCATCCGGCCCTCGGCGTCGGTGTTGCCGACCTCGGTGGTCTGGCCGCCGTAGTGCCGCACGATGTCGCCCGGCCGGTACGAGCCGCCGGAGACGTGGTTTTCCGCCGCGGGCACCAGCGCGGTGACGCGTACCGGCAGCTTCAGCTCGGCGATCGCGCGCATCGCGGCGATCACGGCCGCGCCGCCCGCCATGTCGGTGCGCATCAGGTGCATGCCGTCGGCCGGTTTCAGCGAAATGCCGCCGGTGTCGAAGGTGATCCCCTTGCCGACGAACAGCAGGTGCTTCGTCGCGCCGCGCGGGCGGTACGCCATTTCGATCAACCGCGGCGGCGAAACCGAACCGCCGCCGACCGCCAGGACTCCGCCGAACCCCTTGTCGGCGAGCCACTTCTCGTCTCGCACGGTCACGTCGACGGTGCCGCCCAGCACCTTCGCCGCGGTGTTCGCCAGCCATGCTGGGTTCTTGATGTTGGACGGCGTGTTCGCGAGATCGCGCGTAAAGGCAGCAGCCGCCGCGAGAACGCGTACGCGCGCGACTGCGTCTGCGTACGAGGGCACGGCGCGCTCGTGCGCGACAACGAGGCGTACGGCGGGTACCGGCGGCTTCGGCTCTGTCGTGGTGACCACAAACCGGTAACCGCCCAACGACAGTCCAACCGCGAATTCGGCGGCGTGCTCCGCTGTCGCGTCTTCGGGCAGTACGACCTGGACTGTCCGGATCGGACGGTTCTCGGCCGCTTCGCGCATCGCGCGCGCCAACGCGGCACCGGTGCGGCGAAAGTCCTTGGGCGCACCTTCGCCGATACCGGCGACCCAGCGCGGGCCGTCGCCGTCTTCGGGCACTTCGCGCACTTCGGCGGTGCGTCCGCTCGACCCGTACGCTGCGCCTTCCTCCGCCTCGGCCGGCGCGACCAGCACTGCTCGCGGGATTCCGCGGCGCGTCGCGGCGACGACCTCGATTTCGGGCAGCTTCGTGGGAACGGGTGGTAGCGAGTTACGCACAGCGAGCAACCTTAGGGCACAGACGAACCGACCCCGGCCTCCAAGAGGAGACCGGGGTGCACAGTGGACAGAGCGGGGAGAGCGCAGGTCAGCCAGTGACCTCCTGCAGCGCAGCGCCGAGGTCCTTCGCTTCCTCCGCGGAGAGCTCGACGACCAGCCGGCCGCCACCCTCCAGTGGCACCCGCATGACGAGGCCCCGCCCCTCCTTGGTCACTTCGAGGGGACCATCTCCGGTCCGGGGCTTCATGGCCGCCATAGCGTGCTCCCTCCGTCTCAACCGGCGCGCCCGGGTCGCGCACTCCCATGCCAGCCGGGTCTCGTCCCCCATTGTCCCTCATCAGCGCCCGGGCGCGAACGCGGACCGATCATTTGCCGCCGCATCGGTGCTGGTATGCCGCCCGCCGAGGGTGCGAGACTCAGTCCCGAGAACCCGAGCCGCCGCTTCAGAGGAGCATTTCGTGACCACATCCGACGTCCTGTTGACCGCCGACGCCGACGGCGTGCGCACCCTGACCCTGAACCGGCCGGAGGCGTACAACTCGCTGACCGTCGAGCTCAAGGAGCGCCTGCTCGCCGAGCTGCGCGCGGCCGCCGAGGACCCGGACGTCCGCGCCGTCGTGCTCACCGGGACCGGCAAGGCGTTCTGCGCCGGACAGGACCTCAAGGAGCACGTCGGCCTGCTGCAGGCGAACGACCCGGCCCCGCTGCACACGGTCAGCGACCACTACAACCCGATCGTCAAGGCCATCACCGGGATGCCGAAGCCGGTCATCGCGGCGGTGAACGGCACTGCGGCCGGCGCTGGGGCGGCCTTCGCTTATGCGAGTGATCTGCGGATCGCGGCTGAGTCGTCTTCGTTTTTGATGGCGTTCGCGAATGTCGGGCTGGGGCCGGACTCGGGGGCGTCTTGGACGTTGCAGCGGTTGATCGGGTACGGGCGGGCTGCTGAGTTGATGCTGATGGCTCGGACGGTGGACTCGGCTGAGGCGTTGCGGATCGGGCTTGTCGGGGAGGTCGTGCCGGACGAGGAGCTGGCGGCTCGGGCGCAGAAGGTGGCTGCGAAGTTGGCTGGGGGGCCGACGGTGGCTTACGCGAAGATCAAGGGGGTGTTGGCGGTGGCGGCTGAGTCTTCGTTGGAGGAGGCGTTGGCGGCTGAGGATGCGGCGCAGACTGCGTTGGGGGCTACTGCTGATCACGCTGAGGCGGTGGAGGCGTTTGTGGGGAAGCGTCGGCCTAACTTTCAGGGGAAGTGAGGCTTAGAGAGGCGCGGCGGAGCCGCTGAAAAGAGCGGCTGCGCCGCGAAAAGAAGGGTGCGGTGGGGCACCCCGAAGCTTGATTGTGCTGACGGTCTGGGGTGGCTTGTCAAGGCGGGAAAGATGCC
>NZ_JBHZAG010000171.1:0-8862 GCF_042754125.1 Amycolatopsis sp. NPDC059235 | reverse complement strand
TGACAAGCACCCGCCGTCCGTCGTCACAATCAGCTTCGGGGTGCCCCACGCAACCACCGTGCGCAATGTCGCCGCCAGGCGACGAGCCGCCCCCTCAACCTTCCAGCAACAATCAATTCGTCCCGCGACGACGCAACTTCAACAGCACCAGCAACGCGCCACCGCCAACAATCAACACTCCGCCAACCCAAAACAGCCAAGCATTGTCAAACCCAGTGTTGGCCAGCCCTCCACCGGTCCCATTCTGATTCCCAGCAGGAACCGCGGCCGGGGCGCTAGTCGTGGTCGGAGCGGCGGAAACACTGGACGGCGCCGAAGTCGGCGCGGCAGTGGGAGCGGAAGAAGTCGGCTTGGCCGGCGAGGTAGGCGTCTCGGAAACCGGCGGCTTAGTCGGCGCGGTCTTCGTCCCGCACACAAACCACTGGTCGATCTTAGGCTGCGACCGGTCGTAGTTGTACGGCGCGACAAGATCCTTCCAAGGAGCCACCTTGGGCAGTTTCTTCTTCCCCGGCACGTAAACGGAATGCCCGTCATCGCCACCCACGACGACGATCGCCTCGACCGTCACGCCCTCAGCGGTCTCCGTGATGGTCAGCGTCTTCTCGCCGACACCGCCGGTGAACTTCACGTCGCCCTGGTCGAGCTTGCTGCCGCTGACACCCTCGACCTTGCTGCAATCAGTGATCTTCGTACCCGGAACCGGGTGTCCGCGGTCGTCGCCAGTGGTGCAGGCGGACGCCGCCGTCGCCGAGCCGAGCAGGGCGAGCCCGGCGACCGCGGCAACGGCGAATCCGGCGCGAAGTTTGGTGGGGATGGGCATGGAGTTACTCCTCGAAGGAAAATCCGAACGGGGGACAGCACATGCGAAAAACCACGACCCTCCGTAGGAACCCCGACCACTGTTCGCGCGAATTACCCGCTAGTGATTAACCCGTCAGAGGGAGACGACGCGGAGAGTATCGCACCCGCAGTTGTCCGATCACCCTGGGTTCGAGTCGCCGTCCGAACCGAAATCCGCGAGTTGCGCGCCCGTGACCAGGCACGCGAAACGGCCCGCCGCCCACAGTGGGCGACGGGCCGCTGAGCAGCGAAAACAGGTCAGTCGGCGACCGGCGGGGAGTCCTTGACGGCCCCGCCCTGCTCGACGCCCGACTGCCGCTTCCCGAGCAGCGAATGCCGCCGGCTGTAGGCGAAGTAGATGACCACGCCGATGACCATCCAGACGACGAACCGCAGCCAGGTCAGCACGGTCAGGTTCAGCATCAGCCACAGGCACGCCAGGATCGCCAGCGGCGCGATGACCCACACGGCGGGCACGCGGAAGGCGCGCGTCAGGTCCGGGCGGGTCTTGCGCAGCACCAGCACGCCCGCGGACACGAGGATGAACGCGAACAGCGTGCCGACGTTGACCATTTCCTCGAGCTTGTCGGCCGGGAAGAACGTCGCGCCCGCCGCGACCAGCGCGCCGACCACGATCGTCGCGCGCTTCGGCGTCCCGCGGTCGCTCGTCTTGGCCAGCGAACGCGGCATGAGGCCGTCGCGGGACATCGCGAAGATGATCCGCACCTGGCCGAGCATCAGGACCATGACGACGGTGGTGAGGCCGGCCAGCGCGCCGACGGAGATGATGTTCGCGGCCCAGTCGACGCCGTTCGCGGAGAACGCGGTGGCGAGCGTCTTGTGGCTGCCGTCGCCCGCCGAGGTCGAGAGGTCGGTGTAGGGCACCATGCCGACGACCACGAGCGACACCGCGACGTACAGGACGGTCACGATCGCCAGCGAGCCGAAGATGCCGCGCGGCACGGCCTTCTGCGGGTTGCGGGTCTCCTCCGCGGTGGTCGCGACGATGTCGAACCCGATGAACGCGAAGAACACGATCGACGCGCCGGCCAGCAGCCCGAAGATGCCGAACGAACTGCTGCCGCCGCCCGCGATGAGCGAGAACAGCGACTGGTCGACGCCGCTCGACCCGGACCCGGCGGGTTTGCCCTCGGGGACGAACGGCGTGTAGTTGCTCGACTTGATGTAGAAGATGCCGAGGATGACCACGAACAGCACCACGGCGACCTTGATGCCGGTGATCACCATCGAGAACCGCGACGACAGCTTCGTGCCGAGCACCAGCAGCGTCACCAACGCGGCGACGACGATGAACGCGCCCCAGTCGATGCCGAAGCCGCCGCCGAGATCGATCGACGTCTTGGTGCCCTTGCCGAAGATGTACTCCAGCACCGTCTGCAGATAGGACGACCAGCCCTTGGCCACCGCGGCGGCGCCGACGGCCAGCTCCAGGATCAGGTCCCAGCCGATGATCCACGCCATGAACTCGCCGAAAGTGGCGTAGGAGAACGTGTACGCGCTGCCCGCGACCGGGACGGTGGAAGCGAATTCGGCGTAGCACAACGCGGCGAGCGCACAGGCGATCGCGGCGATGACGAACGCGACGGACACCGACGGCCCGGCGAAGTCGCCCGCCGTGCGCGCGGTGAGCGTGAAGATGCCGGCGCCGATGACCACCGCGACGCCGAAGACCGTGAGGTCCCAAGCGCTCAGGTTCCTGCGGAGTTTCGTCTCCGGTTCATCGGTGTCCGAAATGGACTGCTCGATTGACTTGGTGCGCCACAACCCAGTGCCGGGCAACGTTGACCTCCTGCGGTGACCTTCGTGGGGACCGGGCGCCACCCTAGCGTGTCAGTTGGGCGCCAGCTGTCCGGACAGTCAGCGCGTCTCGCGGTCGAGGTCGGGCTCCAGGTAAATCAGCGTCGCGACGGGGACTTTCGCGCGCACGCGGGCCTCGGCGTCGTCGATCGCGGTGGCGATCGCGGCGGTGTCGAGGCCGGGCACGAGCGCGAGCTTCGCGGCGACGAGGAGCTCGTCCGGGCCGAGGTACTGGGTGCGGATGTGGATGACGCGCTCGACCTTGCCCGCGGCCAGTTCGTCCACAATGGTCGCGAGATCGGTGTCGGTCGCGCCCTCGCCGATCAGCAGGCTCTTCATCTCGATGATCAGGATGACCGCGATGACGCCCAGCAGCGCGCCGATGAAAACCGTGCCGATGCCGTCGAAAACGGGGTTGCCGGTCAGCACCGACAATCCGACGCCGAGCAGGGCGAACACGAGGCCGAGCAGCGCGCCGGAGTCCTCCAGCAGCACGACCGGCAGTTCAGGTTCCTTGGCCTGGCGGATGAACCGCCACCAGCTCACATTGCCTTTGATCTTGCGCGATTCGCCCATCGCGGTGAGGAAGCTGTAGCCCTCGAGACAGATCGCGACGACCAGAATGACCACCGCGACCACCGGCGTGTCCAGCGGCTGCGGCTCGATGATCTTGTGAATGCCCTCGTAGAGCGCGAACGCCGCGCCGAGGGTGAAGAGCATGAGCGCGACGATGAACGAGTAGAAGTACCGCTCGCGGCCGAACCCGAACGGATGCTCCCGGGTCGCGCGCCGCTTGGAGGTCTTCTGCCCGAGCAGCAGCAACCCCTGGTTCGACGTGTCGGCGAGCGAGTGCACCGCCTCCGCCAGCATCGACGACGACCCGGTGACCAGGAAGCCGACGAACTTGGCCACCGCGATCCCGGCATTGGCGGCGAGCGCCGCGATGATCGCCTTGGTTCCCCCGCCAGCTGACACTTCCCGCTCCCCTGCTCCGCGCCCGAATTGCCCGGTGGGAGCCTAGAGCAGCCTTTGCGGAGGGGAGCACGGGACCTGACAACCGGCCGGTCAGCTCACAACTCGCAAGCCCCAGCAGTAGCCCGGAACAGCTGCGTCCGCACCCCAGCCAACGGCCGCACCCGCACCGCCGGATCGGCCGCAGGCAGCCACACCGACTGCCCCCGCCGCAGCTCGACCTGCTCCCCGTCCGAGGCGACCACCAGAAGATCCCCCTCGGTGCACAACAAGATCTGCGGCCCAGCCGAGTCAACCTCGATCTCGACGTCGTCCCCAGCCGCCCATTCGACCCGTGACAGCTCGAATTCCGGAGCGTCCGTGTGGTAAACCGCCATCCGCTGGCCGGCGCATTCTCCGTGCTGCACCGGCATTTCCCCGCACGCGAAGTCGACCACGCGCAGCAGCTCCGGCACATCCACGTGCTTCGGCGTGAGGCCACAACGCAGGATGTTGTCCGAGTTCGCCAGGATCTCCACCGCGGTGCCGTGCAGGTACAGGTGCAGGTTCCCGGCAGGCAGGTAGATCGCCTCGCCCGCGCGCAGTGTCAGGCGGTTGAGCAACAACGCCGCCAGGACGCCGGCGTCGCGCGGGTGGGTCTCGCCCAGTTCCAGGATCGTGCGGCATTCGGTCGCGAATTCGCCGTGGTCCTGGACGTGCCGGACGCACGCGTCGAGCACCTCCGGCAGCAGTTCGTCCAGCGCGGACTGCGGCAGCGTGATCCAGGTGGTGAACAGCGCGCGCAGACCGGCCGGGTCCGGCTGGGCTTCCAGCAGGCCGGTGTACTTCCCCAGGCCGGGGGTCTCGATCGCCTTCAGCAGCTTGACCGTGCGGTTCGGGTCGCGGAACCCGGCCAGCGCGTGGAACTCCGTCAGCGCGCAGACCAGCTCCGGCTTCGCCGTCGGGTCCGGGTAGTTCCGGTTCGCGGCGTCGCGCGGGATGCCCAGCTTTTCCTCGCGGGCGTGTCCCTCCGCGGCCTGCGCCGCGGACGGGTGCGCCTGCATCGACAGCGGTTCTTCCGCGGCGAGGATCTTCAGCAGGAACGGCAGCCGGTTGCCCCAGCGCCGTGCGCAGTCCTCGCCCAGCTGGCCGACCGGATCGGCGTCGACGAGTTCGAGCAGGCTCAGTTCGGCGCCGTCCGGGCCGAGCACGTGCGACGGGTCCCCCGGGTGCGCTCCCATCCACAGCTCGGCCTCGGGGTGCGGCGCCGGCACCGGGCGGCCCTGCAGCTGCGGGATGGCCGTTCGCGATCCCCAGGCGTAGGGCCGTACGGCGTTGCGCAACAGCTCCACTGTCAACTCCCAATCCTTCCCGTCGGCACTGAGCCGACGCACGCGGCGGCGGAACCGCCTGCCCGCGTTCCCCCCTGCTCCCTCAGGCGGAGGCCGGTTCGTATCTCCCGGCCCCGCCGATGCTGCCCGCCGCCAGCCCCAGGTACACCGCGGCCAGCTCGAACCGCAGCGCCAGCACCGCGGCGCGGACGATCTCGTCGGCCTCGATCTCCTCGGCGGGCGCGATCAGGTCCGCGCCCGGCAGGAACTCCTCGGCTTGGTACCGGGCGGCCTCGGTGGCCGGGCCGGTCCGCACCGACAGCAGCAGCACCCGCGTCGCGACTCCACCAGGAGAGTCGTCCGGGTCGGCGAAAATGTCTCGCTCCACGCCGCCTGATTGTGCGATCCGCCGCAAGGCCGGGCGAGCGAGCGCCTGCCGGTAGTCCTCCACGTCGCACACCAGCGCGGCGTGCGCGGCGAACGCGTGCGCCGCGTGCTCGCCGACCGCCACCGCGACCGGGTCGAGCCCCCACAGCAGCGGCACCCGGTCCGCGACCCGCAGCGCGAGCGCCTTCGCCGGGTTGGCGAACGACTCGCGCGCCAGGTAGTCCTTCTCCGCTTCGAGGTCGAGCTGGTCGGCGAGCGCCTGCACGTCCGCGACCAGCAGGCCGAGCGCGTTCGCGGTGAGCAGCCCGGCGGCGAGCCCGCGCGGGAACGCCAGCTCCGGCGGCACCGGGACACGCGGCGCGAGCAGCACGCCCTTGCCCGCCACCGACGCCGCGACCGGCCCCTCCGCCGGCGCGGACAGCACCACCGACGCGCCGAACCGGGCGGCGCGCTCCAGCGAAGCGGCCAGCTCGCGGTCGCCGGCGTCGTCGGTGTGCGCGAACACCACGTCCAGCGCGCCGATCCAGGCAGGCACCGATTCGGCCACCACGACCGGCACCGGGCACGACGGCGTGAGCAGCGCGGCCAGCAGCCGGGTGAGCGTGCGGCTCACCCCTGGCCGGTCGATGAGCACGAGCGAACGCGGACGCCCGACGTCCAGCCGGTCGCTCAGCTCCAGTTCGGCCGCCGCCTCGGCGGTGGCCCGCACCTGCGCGCCCGCCATCGCGGCGGCACGCAGCAACCCCGCGCGGTCGGCGTCGGCCAGCCGCGCGGAGTCGTCGAGCAGGGAATCGTCAAGCATGGTCAAGCACTGTCGCCATGGTCGGCCGAGCCGGGCAGCGTCGCCTCGTCGAGCAGCAGCACCGGGATCCCGTCGCGCACCGGGTATACCCGGCCGCATTCGGTGCAGGTCAGCGCGTCCGCCTCGGCGTCGTCCGGCGTGCCGGGACGCAGCGGAGCGTGATCCGGCGACGGGCACGCGAGGATCTCCAGCAGCTGTGCGTCAAGCGTGATGGCCATAGTTCCTCCATACCACGCGTCGTTGGGGTGTTGAGGGCGCCTTCCGGACACAATCCGGCGCCAGCGGGTCAGGCCCGGACAAGGGCGAGCACCTCGGCGGTGAGCGCCTCGACCGCGGCGCGGTCGGCGGCCTCCACGTTGAGCCGCAGCAGCGGTTCGGTGTTGGAGGGGCGCAGGTTGAACCACGCGCCGCCGGGCAGCTGCACGGTGAGCCCGTCCAGCTCGTCGATCTCGACGCCGGACTTGCCCGCGTACGCGTCCTTCACCGCGAGCATCCGCGCGACCTGGTCGCCGACCGTCGAGTTGATCTCGCCGGACGCCGCGTAGCGCGAGAAGTCCTGGGTGAGCGCGGACAGCGGCCCGTTCTGCTCGCCGAGCGCGGCCAGCACGTGCAGCGCGGCCAGCATGCCGGTGTCGGCACGCCAGAAGTCGCGGAAGTAGTAGTGCGCGGAGTGCTCGCCGCCGAAAATCGCACCGGTGCGGGCCATCTCGGCCTTGATGAAGGAGTGCCCGACCCGCGTGCGCACCGGCTTGCCGCCGTGCTCGGCGACGATCTCCGGCACGCCCTTCGACGTGATCAGGTTGTGGATGACCGTGCCGCCCGGCTCCTTCGCCAGCTCGCGCACGGCGACCAGCGCGGTGATCGCGCTCGGCGACACCGGCTCGCCGCGCTCGTCGACGACGAAGCAGCGGTCCGCGTCGCCGTCGAACGCCAGCCCGGCGTCCGCGCCGACCTCGCGCACCTTGGCCTGCAAGTCGACGATGTTGGCCGGGTCGAGCGGGTTGGCCTCGTGGTTCGGGAAGGTGCCGTCGAGTTCGAAGTACATCGGCACGACGTCGATCGGCAGCCCGTCGAACACGGTCGGGACGGTGTGCCCGCCCATGCCGTTGCCGGCGTCGACCACGACCTTGAGCGGCCGCGAGCCGGAGAGGTCGACGAGGTTGCGCAGGTAGGCGGCGTAGTCGCTGAGGACGTCGCGCTCGGAGACGGTGCCGCGCTGGCCGTCGAAGGCGGGGACGCCCTGCTCGACGGTGTCGCGGATCTCGGCGAGGCCGGTGTCCTGCCCGACCGGGGACGCGCCGGCGCGGCACATCTTGATGCCGTTGTACTTCGCGGGGTTGTGGCTGGCGGTGAACATCGCGCCGGGCAGGTTGAGCGAACCGGAGGCGAAGTAGAGCTGGTCGGTGCTGGCCAGGCCGATCGACACCACGTCGAGGCCCTGGGAGGTGACCCCGTCGGCGAACGCCTCGGCCAGGCCGGGCGACGAGTCGCGCATGTCGTGGCCGATCACGACGGCCGGAGCCTCGGGCTTGATGAGCAGCGCGAACGCGGCCCCGAAGTCCCGGACGAGGGCGGCGTCCAGCTGCTCGCCGACCACGCCGCGAATGTCGTAGGCCTTCACGATGCCCGAAAGGTCTGGCACGCCTTCTCCCCGCCGCTAGTTCCGTGGCGACGCCAGTCGCGCCGCGGGCGAAAGCCTACCGGGCGGGAGGACAGCTCAGGCGCGCCCCGGGAGGACGCGCAGATGGCCGCGCCTGCCGGAGGGGCCTTCCGGCTCGGGCTGCGCCGCGGGGACGTCGGAGCGACCGGCCTCGCGGACCGCCTCGGCCAGCGCGGTGAGCTCGTCGGCGGACTGCTCCGGCGCGGCGAAGGCCCCCTCGTGACGGACGACTTCCCAGCCCTTCGGGACGGTCAGCCGCAGCGCGTGGGCCTCGCACAGGTCGTAGGAATGCGGTTCGGAAGCGGTGGCCAGCGGTCCGACGACCGCGGTCGAGTCCTGGTAGGCATACGTGAGCGTGGCGACAGCGGGTTCGAGGCAACCCGTTCGCGAACATTTCCGTACGCTCCGCACGATCCGAAACGATAGCGCGTCGCCGCAAGCGAGTACCGGCGACACGCGCGTTGTCCTGGCGACCGCATAGACTTGGACGGTGGCGACGGCTCGTGACTACCGACAACGGCAGCGAATGCGACGGGACCGGCACGGCCGGGGCCTGCGCGGGACGCTCTATCCAGCGACCCTGCCCGCAGCAGCAAGCCGCGCGGAGCGCTTCGACGCGCTAGTGCTGGACGCCCTGGAGCCCATCGAAGCCCGCTGGCGCCACGAACTGACAAAACTGGACGTAGCGGTGGACGACGTCCCAGAAGTCCGCATGGACGGCCGAGCCCCCGCAGACGGCGTACTGCACGACGGCGCAGTCCCCCTATCGCGCCTGGTCCCAGCCGGAGTAGACCGAACCGGCCTCCCCACCCGCGCACGAATCGTCCTATACCGACGCCCCCTAGAAGCACGAGCAAAAGACCCGTCAGAACTAGCAGACCTAGTCCACGATGTCCTAGTCGAACAGGTCGCAGGCTACCTAGGCGTAGAACCAGACGTAATCGAAGGCGACTGACCCTTGGCCCAGTCCGTGAGGGGAACCCTCACGGACTCTGAGTCCCTCAGGGTTCCCCTCACGACCAACGAACCGCAGCCGCTGCACCCACCGCTGGAGCCACCCACCCCACCCCCAA
>NZ_JBHZAG010000170.1:0-8900 GCF_042754125.1 Amycolatopsis sp. NPDC059235 | reverse complement strand
GCTGGACGCCAGCGCCTCGTGAGTGGCTACGCCGGTTCTAACCGGCGTAGCCACTCACGACCTCACGGGACCCAGCGCTCCTCGGTGACGCTCAGGCTGTCCGCGGTCAACGCCGCCACCGCCGCCCGGTGCCCGTCGGCCGCCTTGAGGTCGGCGAGCCGGGTCCGCGCCGGGTCGAGCGCGTCGTCGCCGGACGCCACCAGCTCGGCGGGCGCGTCGTAGCGGGAGAACGTGATGCTCTGCAGCGGGATTTTCAGCCCCTTGCCGGTGGCCTTCATCACCGCTTCCTTGCGCGTCCAGTAGATGAAGAACGCCGCCGAACGCTCCTCGTCCGACAGGCCCGCGACGGCTTCCCGTTCGGCCGGGCTCAACGCGTACTCCACGAGCGAGGCGTCCGCTTTGCGGCTGGCGGTTTCGACGTCGAGGCCCACTGGCACCCCGTCAGTCACCGCGAGACCGATCAGGTTGCCCGAATGCGAGATCGACAGCACGAGGTCCGAACCTGGAACGCGCGGACGGCCGTGCGGTTTGCCGCAGTCGTCGCAGGTCGCGTCGAAACGCACGGACTCCGCCGCGCCGCCGAGCCGTTCCGCGACGAGCGTCTTCGCGAGAACCCGGCCAGTCAGGAAGCGGCGCTGGTCGATTTCGAGCCGGTACGCGTCGTAGCGGCCGCGCTCCAGGTCGTCCAGCAGCTTCAGGTAGCGGTCCTCCGCGGGCAGCGGCTCGGACCAGCGCACCACGATTTCGGTCACCGGCAATACCCTCCCTCGTCCGCCTCCGATCTTGCCCGGATGCGCCGAGGTTTGTCATGCCCCTACCGGCGAACGCGGCGAAGGCCCCCTCGGAGTCCGAGAGGGCCTTCGCGGCGGAGATGACGAGTGTTAAGACTTGTTCTTGTCGCGCATCGCGATCGGGACCCCGGCTAGGTCCTCCTCGTTGCACAGCAATTTCACGTCGTAGTAGGGCGAACCCTGCCGCTCGTCGTAGTCTAGGTGGATCGCGAGGACGTCGAGCGGTTCTCCCAGCCACTCCTGCGCTTGGCGCAGCCATACTGCACAGCGCTCGAGCGCGCTGGGCAGGTCGTCGTCACGAAACTCGACTGGCCGATACGGGACGTCCTGGACCTGATCGCGCGGGTTTGCGGGTGCGGGCAGGCCAGGCGAGAGACCCGAGTCGTCCAGTTCGAGTTGGATCGTTTGCTCAGTCACCCTTCGAGCGTCCCCCACGTTCGCCGTCTGAGCAAGGCGTATGGCGCTAAAAGCCCTCTTGGACAGGCAAGTCCCACACCTGGGCGACCACTTCGAGGCATTGCCGGAGGTCGCGGGCACGCACCGCGACCGGATGTCCGAGCACCCGCAATGCCAGTTCCGCGTAGTGCGTGGCCAGGTCTTCGAGCTTGAGCGGGCCTTTCGGCGAATACCACCGGGCCACGCCGCTGCACATTTCCAGCAATGCGAGCCGGGTCACGGCCGGTTGTGCGGTGTGGAACACGTTTGCCGCGGCGCCGTCCTCGATCGCGTTGGCCCAGTACTGCTCGTATTCGTCCCGCAGTGCGACGACGCGGGCACGCGCCGGAGCCGAAAGCGCGTCGACTTCGTTGTCCACCACCCGGGTTTCGCCGGGCTGCGCGGCGTGCGCGAGGACGTGCAGCGCGACCAGCGTGCGCATCCGGACCACCGGATCGTCGCTGCCCGCGGTGGCCTTCGCGACCGCGTCGATCAGCCGGCGCAGCGAGGTCGTCATGATCTCGACAAGAAGATCTTCCTTGGTGCCCATGTAGTGATAGAGCGTCGCCGAAGAAAGTTCGGCCTCCTGGGCCAGATCCCGAATGCCTGTGCCGTGGAAACCCTTGGTGGCGAACAGTTTCACGGCGGCTGCCCGGACGCGCTCGGCGCTGCTCACTGCCACTCCCCGGTGCTGCGGTCCCAGGATCCGGCACGGAGGTCGGCGACCTTGCGCAGTTCGCCCTTCGCGACGCGTTCCGACGGCGTGCGCGGCAGGTCGTCCGCGAACGTCCAGAACCTCGGCACCTTGAAGTACGCGAGTTGCCGGGCGCAGAACTCCGCCAGCTCCTCGGGCGACGGGCGGTTCTCGCCGCACACGACGTACGCCTTCACTTCCTCGCCGCGCAGCTCGTCCGGCACCGCGAGCACGGCCGCGAGCCGCACTTCCGGATGCTGCAGCAGCGCGCGCTCGACCTCGTCGGCGGAGATGTTCTCGCCGCTGCGGCGGATCATGTCCTTGGTGCGGCCGAGGTAGTAGACGCGGCCCTCGGCGTCCATCCGCGCGAGGTCGCCGGTGTGGAACCAGCCGCCGGCGAAGGCGCGCGCGGTCGCTTCGGGATCCTCGTGGTAGCCGTGCATCAGCCCGATACCGCGGATCAGCAGTTCGCCGGTTTCGCCGCGCGGCAACGGTTTCCCGTTCTCGTCGGCGATCATCGCCTCGCGGTCGCGGGTCGGCCGCCCGATGCAGCCGGTGCCGACCGCGGCGTCGTGATCGGCTTCGGAGACCCGGATGTCGCCGCCGGTCTCGGTCATCCCGAAGGCCTCGTACCACGGCACGCCCCAGCGCTGCTCCAGCTGCGCGTGCAGGTCGGGCGGGATCGCCGACGCGCTGATCGCGCGGACGCGGTGGTTCCGGTCGTCCGGATGCGGCGGCTGGCGCAGCAGCAGCGTCGGCATCAGGCCGAGGCAGTAGAACCAGGTGACCTCGTGCTCGCGGACCTTCGCCCAGAACGTGGAAGGGTGGAAGCGGTCCAGCACGACGAGCGTCGCCCCGGCGGCCAGCGCGAGCGCGACGTTCCACTGTGGATCAATGTAGTGGAACGGTTGCGCGGTAAGCAGAATGTCGTCTTCGCCGACGGCGGGGAAGCCGGTGGCCAGGCCGATCGCGAGCGTGGTCCAGTAGCGGTGCGGCAGCACGCAGCCCTTCGGCGCGCCGGTGGTGCCGGACGTGTACTGGATGTTCACCGGCTGTTCGGCCACGACCGATTCCGGTTCGCAGCGCGTTTCCGATCGCAGCGCGTCCGGCGTGAGGACGCGTTCCACGGCCGTTTCCGGCGCGATTTTCTCCAGCAGTTCCACGAACTCTTCGGCGGCCACCGCGAGTCGCACGCCGGAGTGGCGCAGGACGTGCGCGCCGTCGAATTCGCGGTAGTTGATGTTCACCGGGACCAGAACTGCGCCGAGTTTGGCGAGCGCGAGCCAGAGGAGCGGGAATTCCGGCTCATTGCGGAGCATCACCGCGACGCGATCGCCTGCCTGGACGCCTTGGTCCTGGAGCGCTTTCGCCAGGCGTCCGCTGCGGTCGTCGACCTCGGCGAAAGTGAATCGGGTATCGGTGCTGTCGAAGATCCACGCCGTGCGCTCGGGCCAGAGCTGCGCGGCGCGCGTGACCAGGGCGACCAGCGTGTCGACGTGCTGCAGCGGCGTCACGCCCGGCTCCGGAACGCTTCGGTCGACGCGCGGACGGCGGCCGAGTGCTCGGTGATCAGGGCGTGGGTGACCTCGAGTTCCAGCGCGGAGTCGAAGGCGTGGTCGATCCCGGCGTCCAGCGCCCGCTTCGCCATCGTGGCGGCCTCCGGCGGGTGATGCGCGATCTTCTCCGCCCAGCCGAGCGCCAGCGGCATCAGCTCGTCGGCCGGCACGGCAGCGTTGACGAGACCGAGGTCGTGCGCGCGGCGGCCGTCGAACCGGTCGCCGAGCAGTAGCAGTTCCTTGGCCTTGACCGGCCCGACCAGCAGCGGGAGCAGCCTGGACGCGGCACCGGTGACACTCAGCCCCAGCGACACCTCGGGGAACGCGAAGACGGCGTCCTCGGCGGCCAGGATCAGGTCGCAGCCCAGCGCGAACTCCGCGCCCGCGCCGATCGCGTACCCGTGCACGGCGGCGATCACCGGCTGACGCAGCGCGCGCAGCCGGCGCGTGACGTCCTGGAGCCGCTCCAGCCGCGCCCGGGAATCACCCTCGGGGGTGGGTTCCTTCAGGTCGTGCCCGGCACAGAAGGCGCGGCCGTTGCCGGCGAGCAGGACGACGCGGGCGTCGCTGTGCGCGACCTCCTCCAGCGCGGTCAGGAAGTCGTCCACCAGCACGGGCGCGACGGCGTTGAGCCGCTCGGGCCGGTTCAGCCGGATCTGCGCGATGCCGCCCTCGACGGCCAGGTCAACGGTGCTCATGGGAGGGAGCCTAGACGTTCGATCGATCGATCGATAGTGTCGAAGGCATGCAGGTTGACGCGGTGTACGAGAACGCCAGGCTGGTCACCGGCGACACCGCGCTGGCGGTGCTGCACGGCCGGATCGTGGCGCTGGGCGACGACGCGCGCGAGCTGTCCGCCCGCCGCCGGGTGGATCTCGGCGGGGGCTTCGTCGCGCCCGGGTTCCACGACGCGCACAACCACATGGCCTGGTTCGGCATGGGCCTCGACGACGTGCCGCTGAGCGACTGCCGCAGCGTCGACGAGGTGTATGCCGCCGTGGCGCGACGCGCGGCCGAGCTGCCCGCCGGGAGCTGGGTCGTCGGCAGCGGCTACGACCAGAACAAACTCGCCGGCGGCGAACACCCGGACCGGCACGGCCTCGATCGGGCCGCCCCCGGCATGCTCGTGCGGCTCAAGCACACGTCCGGCCACATGACGCTGGTCAACTCGGCGGTGCTGGACCAGCTGGACCTGGCGAACGTCCCGGTCGGCGGCGACGTAGTCCGGTCGGCGGACGGGTCGCCGACCGGCCTGCTGCGCGAGCAGGCGCAGTTGCTGCTGCGTCCGCTGACGTACCCGACGCCGCTCGAATCGGTGGTCCGCGGCCTCGACCGAGCTAGCCGGCAGTACCTGTCCGAGGGCATCACGAGTGTCCAGGAAGCCGGGATCGGCGGCGGCCTGGTCGGCGAGACACCGGCCGAGCTGGCCGCGTACCAGCTCGCGCGCGAACGCGGCGTCCTGCGAGTGCGCAGCACGGTGATGGTGGCCGCGAGCGTGCTGCACGACCTGCCCGACGGCGCCGGTTTCGGCCTGGACCTGGGCCTGCGCACCGGCCTGGGCGACGAGTGGCTGCGCGTCGGCCCGATGAAGCTCTTCGCCGACGGCTCGCTGATCGGCCGCACCTGCGCGATGCACGAACCGTTCGCCGGCGAACCGGACAACCGCGGCTACTTCCAGGTCCCCGAGGACGAGCTGACGCGTACCATCCGCCAAGCCCACGACGCCGGCTGGCAAATCGCCACCCACGCCATCGGCGACCGAGCCGTCACGGTGGTCCTGGACGCCTACGAAGCCGCCCTCGCCGCCAACCCGCGCCCCGACCACCGGCACCGCATCGAGCATTGCGCCGTGCTGCCGCCCGCGGAGCTGACCCGCCTGGCCTCGCTGGGCCTGATCGCGTCCCCGCAAGGCCGATTCGTGAACGAACTCGGCGACGGCATGCGCGCGGCCCTCGGCGAATCACGGGTGCCGTGGTGCTACCGCCTCCGCAGCGTCCTGGACGCCGGCTGCGTGCTGCCCGCCAGCTCAGACCGCCCCGTCGTCGACGGCGCCCCGCTGCTGGGCCTCGCCGACATGGTCCACCGCCGGACCTCCACCGGCGAACCGTTCTCGGTTGAGGAAGCGCTGACCCCGGCGGAGGCCCTGCGCGCCTATACCTACGGTTCGGCGTACGCCACCTTCGCGGAGAGCTACCTCGGCACGCTGGAGCCGGGGAAACTCGCGGACTTCGTGGTGCTGTCCGCGGATCCACTGTCCACTGTGGAGGACGCCCGGGTGCTCGGCACCGCGGTGGGCGGCGAGCTGCTTTACCAGGCCTCGTGACGGGGGCGGTGTTTCACTTGCCTACGAACGCCATCGCCTCCCGGGCTAACGTGCTCCACTTCAGCGGAGCCTCCGGATCCATCGAAAACCACTCCTTCATCGGGATGCCTTTGTTCGCGTCGAACCGCACGCCGTGGCCGTCCTCCACCAGTTCGTCCACCCGGGACCTGGGCAGCTTCACCACGAGGCGGCCTCGGACGAACATCGCGAAGATCCGGCCGTGCACCTTGAGCGCGTGGGAGCCGAAGCCGCGGCCGATCCGGGGCGGCGTGACCCCCGGGCACTGCTGCAGCTCGTCGACCAGGTCTTCGAACCGCTCCGCTGTCATTCCCGCACGGTAACCGCGACCACCGACAAAAACCGCCAGAACCAGAAAGGGGTGCCCGATGCCCGTTCGCGACGCCGTCTTCGAGGACGTCGAGGAGATCTGCACGCTCATCGAGGAGCACGCGGTCTACGAGGACAAGCACGACCTGAAACTCGACCGAGCCGAGATGAGCGGCCACCTGTTCGGCCCGGAGCCGAAGGCGTGGGTGCTGATCTGCACGCCGCCGGGGCGGCCGGATCTCGTTGCCGGGTTCGCCTTCTGCAGCTGGAATTTCTCCACCTGGGAGGGCCGCCCGGGGATCTGGCTCGACGACCTGTTCATCCGCCCGGAGCACCGTCGGCACGGGCTCGGCCGGGAGCTGCTCGACGCGTTGCGCGCCCGGACGACGGGGCGGGTCGAGTGGGACATGCAGGCGGGCAATGCCAAGGCGGAGGCGTTCTACGCGCAGCTCGGCGCGGAGCCGGTGCCGGGATGGGTGCGCTACCGCTGGCGGCCGTGACTCCGCTGGCGGCGGGGCCGGCCGCCGGACCCCCGCTGGCGGCCCTGACCGGCAGACCGCGACAGACCCGGCCCCGTATCGTATGCGGTATGGGAGATGGTTCCGTCCGGAGGTCGTCGTCGGTCGAGGACTACGTGCGGGTGATCTACGGGCTGGTCGAACGGGGCGAGGCGGTCACCAACGCGTCGCTGGCCGGGCGGCTTGAGGTGAGCCCGTCGTCGGCGTCGGGCATGGTCACGAAGCTTTCGCAGCTCGGGCTGGTCGCGCACGTGCCCTACCGCGGCATCGAGCTGACCTCGGAGGGGCGCCAGCTCGCCCGGTCGGTGCTGCGCAGGCACCGGCTGAT
Source organism: Amycolatopsis sp. NPDC059235 (assembly GCF_042754125.1). Classification (NCBI taxonomy): domain Bacteria; kingdom Bacillati; phylum Actinomycetota; class Actinomycetes; order Pseudonocardiales; family Pseudonocardiaceae; genus Amycolatopsis; species Amycolatopsis sp. NPDC059235. The sequence goes on along the minus strand of NZ_JBHZAG010000170.1, from coordinate 1,928 downwards.
CGAGACGTACCTGGTCTCCGAGCTCGGCTTCACCTGGGACGAGGTCCACGCCGAGGCCGACGCGCTGGAACACGCCGTCTCCGATCGGCTCGTCGAGCGCATCGCGGCCAAGCTCGGCAATCCCGTGCGCGATCCGCACGGCGATCCGATCCCGGCTCCGGACGGCAGCGTCGAGGAGCTTCCGATGCGCATCCTGGACGACCTGCCGCCCGGTGCGGTCGGCGAGATCGTCCGGGTGTGGGACACCGATCCGGACCTGCTGCGCTACCTCACCGAGCACGCGATCGGCCTCGGCGAGCGGATCGAGGTGGTCGAGCGGCAGCCGTTCGGCGGGCCGATGGTGGTGAAGGTCGGGCAGCCGCCGGACGCCGCCACGCACGCGATCGGCAAGGAGATCGCGCAGGCGTTGTCCGTGACTCTGCGCTGACGCACCGTGCGCTCCGGAGCGTACGCGCGAGTGTCGCCGCCGAACGGATGTGCCGCGAAGGCCCCGAGCCGACGATAAACGGCATGACCACTACCAAACCCTTCCGCTTCGGCATCGTCACCGGATACGCGCCGGATCTGCCGTCTTGGACCGCGCAGGCCCGCCGGATCGAGGACCTCGGGTTCGACATCATGTTCGCCACCGATCCGGTCGGCGGGCTCGATCCGCTGACGCTCGTTCCGGCCGCCGCCGCGGTCACCAGCGAGCTCACCCTCGGCACCTTCGTGCTCGCCGATCCGTTCCGTGCCGCCCGGAACCTCGCGTGGCAGGCCGATTCACTGCATCAGGCGACTGGCGGCCGCTTCCTGCTGGGGCTGGGCATCGGTCATCCCGGGGCCGGCAAGCACGCGGAAACGCTGGGGCGCGAGTTCGGTTCGCCGGGGGAACGTGTCGCCCGGTTGGCGGACACCATCGAGGTGCTTTCGCAGCGCCCCGACCGGCCGCGGCTATTGCTCGCGGCTTCCGGGCCCAAAATGCTCGCGCTCGCCGCGCGCACCGCCGACGTGGTGACGTTTTCCTGGGGGCCGCGCACGACCGAGGAACAGGCTGACTCCATTGTGGACACTTTTCGCTCGTTCGCGGGAGACCGCGATGTGGAATTGGCGGTGAACCTGACCGCTATCGGGGACAAGCCTTCGCCTCAGCTCGCCCGCTACACCGGGGTCGACGTGCCGCAGCTGGTCGAGGAGAAAGCCGTCACCGTGCTGCCGGAAAACCCCGACGCCGCTGGGGAAATGCTTCTCCGCTGGCGAGAGCGGTGGGGGATTTCCTGTGTCACGGTCAATTCCGGCTACGGGGAACCGTTCGCCGCGATTGCCCAGGGACTCTCCGCACAAGGGTGACCCCTCTTCCGATCATGCGTTATCCGGCCTACGCTCCGAGGTTTCCCAGCGACGTGGTTCGGAGCGTGTGCGATGACCGGTCAGCGAACACCGACGATCGACCGGGGGAGTACAACAGGGCGGGATCTCGGGCAATTGCTCGAAACCGGCCCGTTCGCCGAAGCGCTGCGCGCGGCCATCCGGGCCCGCGGGCTCGGACTCGAACGCATCAGATATCGGCTGCGGGGAAGGGGAACCACGGTCAGTCTCGCGACCTTGAGCCATTGGCAATCCGGACGCTGCCGCCCGGAACGCCCGGAATCCTTGCGGGCATTGCGAAATCTCGAGCAGATCCTCGGCGTCCCGGACGGGTCGCTGCGCAGGCTGCTCGGCCCGCCGCGTCCGCGCGGCCAGTTCCACCAGCCGGGCCAGCAGCTCTCCTGAGCGCGCCCGGCCGCGGCGGACGGCGAGTGCGCCGGCGTATCCCGACGTCTACGCGCCGCCGTCCGCCGCGTTCGCCAAGACTGCGGTGCTCTCCGCTCCAGCAGAAGTCCGTGAAGGGCTCCTTGAGGGAATCAGATTCCCTCAAGGAGCCCTTCACGGAACTTTCCTGATGTGTG
>NZ_JBHZAG010000169.1:0-9071 GCF_042754125.1 Amycolatopsis sp. NPDC059235 | reverse complement strand
ACGCCGGGCAGCCCCCAAACGCCGGCTTAAAAGCGATCCCGCACGCGACGACGAAGTCGGCGCCAAAAACACAGCTGGTGACCTAGTCACCCAACTCACCCCAGCGTAGCCACAAACCGACTAACAGCCTCCATAGGAAACCTCTGCAAATACTTCCCACTGGGCGCAGCAGAAGCCAACCGATACAACGGCCTCTCCGCCACCGCGTCCCCCCGAGCCTCAGCCCGCAACTCCGCCACCAACAACTCCGAAAACACCAACCCATTAGCCTCAGTATTGTTCAACAACGCATCAGCCAACCGCCGCAACTGAAGCGCCCCCAACTCCCGCCCCCCAGTCCCAGAAAACACGGCCAAATCAAGCTTCACAGCCCGCCGCCGCTGCCCCGCATTAACCAGCAACGCAACAGTCCGATTCCCCCGAACGTCACTGATCACCACATCCAACCGAGGCGCCTCAAGCAAATCCACCCGCCGAACCCCCCAGGTCCGCACAACGAGCGTCGTCCCCTCCAGCCAAACCCGCCGCCGAGCCGCATACAACACCACGTAAACCAACGGCACAGCCACCACAGCCGCCACGATCAGCCCCGGCAGTTGCCCGCCGATCAACCCCACAATCCCGCCAAACGCAGCAGCCAAAACCACCACGCCAAAAATCCCAGACCAAGCCCGCCGCCGCCGCAACTTCGGCTCATCAGCGAACAACGGCACCCGCTCCACGGGCTTCTCAGTCACCGCGCACCCCCTGGCACGAACGGATTCCCGGCGCGCTCGCGCCCGATAGTCGTAGCCGGCCCATGACCAGGCAACACGACGGTCTCATCAGCGAGCGTAAGCAATGTGCGCAACGAACTCTCCAGATCAGCACCGGACCCGCCGGTACGCCCGACCGACCCGGCGAAAAGCGTGTCCCCCGTGAACACCAGCCTGCCACCCTCACCCGTCTCGACCGCGAACGCCACGGACCCCGGCGTGTGCCCAGGCAGCGAAAGCACCCCCACAGCCAGCCCAGCCGCCTCGACGCAGTTCCCGGTGAGCGGTTCAAACGCCCCGTCGTACCACTCAGCGTCCCCCGGATCCATCCACAGCGGCACCCCGTGCACCCGCGACAGCTCAGCAGCAGCACCCACATGATCCGGATGCCCGTGCGTAGCCAGCAACGCGACCGGCGTCAGCCCGTGCTCCGCCAACGCCTCGGCCAGCGGTTCGGCAGCCCCCTCGCCCGGGTCGACGACGACGCACGGCCCCTCGGCGGCAGGGGCCAGCAGGTAGCAATTCGAGCGGAGCGGACCCGCGGCGAACCCGGCGACGAGCACCGAACCCTCCTCCCAGGAAGCGGCCTTGATCACGACCCGGTGAAGACTAGCCGCCCCTGTACGGAGTCCTCACAGGCTGTGCCCATACACTGCCGCTACCTCAGACGTGTGACTTCGAGCGGAAACTGGAGGGCGGGTGGCGACCAACCAGCAGCGCCGAGAAGCCGCTAAGCGCAAACTCGAGCGGCAGCTCGTGCGCCGGGCGGAACAGGCGAAGCGACGCAAGATCGTGGGCGCTGGAGTGGTCGGCGGTGTGGTCCTCATCGTCGCCGGTCTCGTGGTGTGGATCGTGAACAGCGGGGGCAGCGGCGACCAGCAGGCCGCCACGCCGCCGCCGTCGAGCTCCGCGCCGCCGGTCCCGAGCGTCACGAACATCCCCACCGAGCGCACCGCGCTCCCCAAGCGCCCGAAGGCGCTGCCGAACCCGACGACGTGCTCGTACCCGGCCGACGCCAGCGGCAAGCCGCCGTCGACGAAGAAGCCGACCGTGCCGGACGGCAAGAACGTTTCCTCGAGCGGGACCGTGAACATCACGATGAAGTCCACCCAGGGCGACATCCCGATGACGCTGGACCGCGCGCTCGCGCCGTGCACCGTGCAGGCCTTCGAGAGCCTCGCGAAGCAGGGCTTCTTCACCGACACGATCTGCCACCGCCTCGGCGTCACCGACCTGCAGATGCTGCAGTGCGGCGACCCGGACGCGAAGGGCGACGTGCTGAAGGACGGCCGCGGCGGCCCGGGCTTCACCGTGCCGGACGAGTTCATCGACACCGCGAAGTACGGCCGCGGCGTCCTCGCGATGGCCAACACCGGCCAGCCGAACAGCGGCGGCAGCCAGTTCTTCATGGTCTACGGCAACGCGCCGCTGCAGCCGCAGTACACGATCTTCGGCAGCATCTCCGACGAGGGCCTGAAGGTGCTCGACAAGATCGCGAAGAACGGCATCGGCGCCATCGGCCAGGACGGTTCGACCGGCGAGCCCAAGGAGCCGGTCAAGTTCACCGCGGTCACGGTTTCCTGAGTTGACGATGCGAGTCGAGATCGGCGGCACCGCTCCCGGTACCGCCGATCTCGCCGCCGCGGCGACCAGCTACGGCCACTTCACCGCGATGCAGGTCCGCGACGGGCGCGTGCGCGGCCTCGGCTATCACCTCGACCGCCTCGCGGCGAACACTCGCGAGGTGTTCGGCAGCGAACTGGACACGGATCTGGTCCGTGCCTACGTCCGGCGGCTCGTCGCCGGTCAGGGCGCGTTGTCGGTGCGAGTGATCATTTTCTCGCGCTCGTCGCCGCACGACGCCGCGATGACGCCCGAAATCCTCGTGCGCACCGCGCCGCCCCGCTCCGACGTCGCCACGCCGATGCGGCTGCGATCTGTTGCCTACCAACGGGATCTGCCGCACGTGAAGCACCTCGGCGGCTTCGGTCTCACGCAGCATTCGCGCGCCGCCGCCCTCGCCGGTTACGACGACGCCGTGTTCCTCGCCGCGGACGGCCGGATCAGCGAGGCGACGATCTGGAACGTCGGCTTCCTGCGCGACGGGACGATCGTGTGGCCGGAAGCCCCGGTGCTGCCGGGGATCACGTATCTGGTGCTTGAGGAACAGCTGCGCGCGGCTGGCGTTCCGCAGGAAACGCGGCCGGTGTACCCGGCGGAGCTTCCGGAATTCGACGCGATGTTCGTGACCAACTCCGCGACCATCGGCCGCCCGGTCGCGTCGGTGGACGACGTCCCCCTGCGCACCTCCCCCGCCGCGACGGAACTCCTGACGACGGCTTACGAAGCCGCGCCCTGGGACGAGATCTAGCAGCCCTCAGGGCCTGCGATGCTCCACCCAGACATTCGGCTCCACATACACGGCAGAATCCTGCGCCAACGACACCAGCACCGGACTCAGCGCGCCTTCCACGACCACCGGCCCGTCGGTGTCGAACGGCAGCCCCGTCCATTCCCGCCACTGCGCCAGCGTTCCGGGAATCGTCATCGACACCGGGCAGACCTTCAGGATCCGCCCGCCCGCGCGCACGTGCACCCGCAGCCACGCGTCGTAGGGCAGGCCGTCGTCCCGCACCCGGAAGGCGTACTCACTCATCGGAGTCTCCGGCTCGTCAGCCTTCCGCGACGGCCGCACCGGGGCGTAGAGCACCTCATGCCCAAGCCGGAAAGCGTTGTCCCGCAGGGCATTCACCATCACCGAAGCAAGTCCGGCGCCCTGACGTTCCTTGCGGACGACGATCTCCAGCGCGGTCGCCGCGTTGCGGTCCCGGCCGGCCAGCCGGTCGCTGTGCTGCCACCGGATCACCTCGTCCCACCCGCCGTCGGGCAGTGCCTTGCGACCCGGGCCGCCGAAGGCGAAGGGCGTCGAGTAGGCCTTGGCGACCGACTCGTCTCCGTCGGTCGCCAGCAGCACGTAATCGGCGACGGTGTCGAGCTCGCCGTAATAGAGGTGCCCGGTCGGGTTGTGCTGCATGAAAACCGGCCACGACCGGTCGAAATCGGCGTGGTCGACCGTCCGGAAAAGCTCCGGGTTCTGGCTGCGTCGGTGAATTGTCAGAGCCACAGGCCCCAGTCTCACCGAGCCGTCAACCGCTTTATCGCGCTGGTCTAGCGGTAGGTGAACTTCGGCGCGCGCCGGTTCAGGAACGCGTCCATGCCCTCCGCGTAGTCCTCTCCGTGCAGCGCGGCGAGCCGGATCTCCTCGACCTCGTCGTCGGTCTTCTCCTGGCCCGCCGCGATTTTCTCGATGATGCGGTTCATCCCGCGGATCGACGCCTGCGACCGCCCGCACAGGGTCTCGGTGAACCGGGCCGTCGAGGCTTCCAGGTCCGCGGCCGGGACCACGTCGTTGACCAGCCCGATCTCGCGGGCCCTGGTCGCGTCGACGAGTTCGCCGGACAGCAGGAAGTACTTGGCGTTCGCCGGGCCGACCAGCGACACCAGCTGCCGCGTCGAGGCGAAGTGGTAGACGATGCCGAGTTTGGCCGGGGTGATGCCGAAGCGCGCGTCGTCCGCGGCGAAGCGGAAGTCGCAGGCGACCGAGATCTGGCAGCCGCCGCCGATGCAGTTGCCCTGGACCATCGCGACCGTCGGCTTGCGCATCGCGGTCAGCGCCGCCACCGCGCTGTCCACGGCCTCGTCGTACTTCGCGGCGGCGTCCGCGGTCGAGCGCAGCTCGCGGAACTCGCCGATGTCCGCGCCCGCGGAGAAATGCCGGCCGGCCCCGGTCAGCACGAGCGCCTTCAGCTCGGGATCGGCCTCGACCTCGGCCGCCACGCCCGGGATCGCCGCCCACATGCCGTGGGTGATCGCGTTCATCTTCTCCGGGCGGGAGAACGTCAGCCGGGCCACGGCGCCTTCGCGGGTGAACTCGAGTCCGTCCGTCATGCCAGCACCCTAATGCGCCCCCGCCGCGATCCCGCTGTGGGACAGGTCACCGGCCTAACCGGACAGCCGCGCGGTCAGCTCGCCGCGGCTGCGCACGCCGACCTTGCCGAACACCGACTTCAGGTGGTCCTGCACGGTGTTCGCCGAGATCCCCAGCCGCGCCGCGATGTCCGAAGTGGACAGTCCAGACAGGACTTCCCGGCACACGTCGCGTTCGCGCGAGGTCAGCCGGTAAGCCGCGAGCAGCACGTCCAGCAGCTCGCCGCCGGAAGCGCGGCGGATCGTCACGACGATGTCGCGGGTGTCGTCGTCCGAGACCAACCTGCTGGCCTGCAACACAATCCAGCCGCCGCGCGCGTCGCGGACCCGAGCCCGGAACGTCCCGCTCGCCGCGGCCTGAGCACCGACCGCGACCGCGCGCAGCAGCACCGCGAACCGGCCGTCGGCGATCGCGTCCAATTCGGACTCCCACGCGCCGACCTCCTCGGTCGCCCCGCGACGGCGGCCGTCCGGTCCGACCACGACAATCGCCGGTTCCGCCGCCGAAGCCGCCCCTCGCGCCAGCGCCGCGACCCGAGTGGCGGCGGCCAGCGTCGGCCCGATCGAGGTCAGGAACTCCACCTCCCGGTCGCTGAACTCGCCCCGGCGCACCAGCCCGGCCGCGGCCCAGCAGACGCCGTCCGCACGAAATCCGACGCGCAGCTCGCTCTCCAGCCCGAGCGGCCGCCACACCTGCGCCCACCGGCCGCTGCGCTCGCGTTCCCGGCGCGGCAGGTCGGAAAGCCGCGCTACCGGCACCGAACGCCGGGCAAGCTGCGCGAAGGTATGCGGCTCCGCGCCGTCGTATTCGTACGTCGCCAGCAGCGGCTCGTACTCCCCCGGGATGCGCGCGCGGCCGCTGGTCATCGAGCTGATCACGGCGGTGTCCGGATCGAGCGACGCCCAGCAGGTCAGCTCCGTCGGCACGACCCGGTCGACCAGTTCGATGGCCGCCGCGTGCAGCTCGGCGACGCCGCAGCCGGCCGTGGCGAGAGCCGCCAGCTCCCGCCGCACGCCCTGCGCCCGGCCTTCCCACACCCGAGGAAGTATGCGCGCGCCCTCGCGCAGCCGGTATCCCTGATTTCCGGGATGGTCGCGCGGCCGCGGCGTTTCTACCTTCGGTGCCATGACCATTCACTTCAGCACCGCGGGCGAAGGCCCGGAACTGGACACGAAAGACGCCATCGTGACGGTGAAAGCGTCCGCCGCGGACACCGGCGGCTACGAGCTGTTCGAGGTCGACGCCTCGCGCGGCCCCGCCGTCCCGCCGCACGCCGACCCGTGGGCGAAAGGGTTCTACGTCCTGCACGGCCGCATCACCGTCTGCCTCGACGGCGAACTCCACGACCTCGGCCCCGGTGCCTTCGTGCACATCCCGGCGGGCATCCCCAACACCTTCACCGTGCACACGCCGCACGCGAAGTTCCTCGTGCTCACCCCGGACGACGCGATGGGCGAGTTCTTCCGCGAAATCGACCGCAGCGTCCCGGCCAACGCCCTGTGGCCGGCCGCCGTGCCGCTGCTCGGCGACATCGCGGCCCGGCACGGGGTCACGTTCGGGGAGCTGGTGCCGTGAGCGCCGCACGCAGGTCTTCTCCGGAATCGCAGTCCCGCTGCACCTGCTGGCGCTCGCGGGAGAAATGCGCCTGTTCGACCGGCCAATCCGGCGCGCAGGCCTACCCCAGGGCGCGGCCGAGAAACTGCCAGCCACCCGTCTCGGCGCGGACGGCTTGCACGCCGCCGGATCAGCTATGACGCGGAGGTCACCCGGTACACGTCGTACACGCCCTCGACGCCGCGGACGACCTTGAGCACGTGCCCGAGGTGCTTCGGGTCGCCCATCTCGAACGAGAACCGGCTCACCGCGACCCGGTCCCGCGACGTCGTCACCGAGGCCGACAGGATGTTCACCTTCTCGTCCGCCAGCACCTTCGTGACGTCCGACAGCAGCCGGTGCCGGTCGAGCGCCTCGACCTGGATCGCCACCAGGAACACCGAGGACGACGACGGCGCCCACTCCACCTCGACCAGCCGCTCCGGCTGCGTCCGCAGGTCGTCGGCGTTCGTGCAGTCCGTGCGGTGCACGCTCACGCCGCCGCCGCGCGTCACGAACCCGAGGATCTCGTCGCCCGGCACCGGCGTGCAGCAGCGCGCCAGCTTCGCCCAGACGTCGCTCGCGCCCTTGACGATGACGCCGACGTCGTTGGAGCCGCGGCGGCGCGTGACGGTGGACGGCGTGGCCCGTTCGGCCAGCTCCTCCTCGGCCTCCTCGACCCCGCCGATGAGCGCGACCAAACGCTGCACCACGTGCTTCGCGCTGGTGTGGCCCTCGCCGACGGCCGCGTACAGCGACGAAATGTCGCCATGCCGCAGCTCGGTCGCCACCGAGCCCATCGACTCCGCCGACACGAGCCGCTGGATCGGCAGCCCGACCTTGCGGATCTCCTTGGTGATCGCTTCCTTGCCCGCGTCGATCGCCTCGTCGCGGCGCTCCTTCGCGAACCACTGCCGGATCTTCGCGCGTGCCTTAGGCGAACCGGCGAACTGCAGCCAGTCGCGGCTCGGCCCGGCGCTCTCCGCCTTGGACGTGAAGATCTCGACGACCTCGCCGTTCTCGAGCTTCCGCTCGAGCGCGACCAGCCGCCCGTTCACGCGCGCGCCGATGCAACGGTGGCCGACCTCGGTGTGCACCGCGTACGCGAAGTCCACCGGCGTCGAATCCGCGGGCAGCGTGATCACGTCGCCCTTCGGCGTGAACACGAAGATTTCGCGCGCGGCCAGTTCGTAACGCAGCGATTCGAGGAAGTCGCCCGGGTCCGCGGCCTCGCGCTGCCAGTCGAGCAGCTGCCGCATCCACGCGATCTCGTCCAGCTCCATCGCGTTGTTGCTGGCGTGCGTGCCCTTGGTTTCCTTGTACCGCCAGTGCGCGGCGATGCCGTACTCGGCGGTGCGGTGCATGTCGTAGGTGCGGATCTGCACCTCGAGCGGCTTGCCGTCCGGGCCGATCACCGTGGTGTGCAGCGACTGGTACACGCCGAACCGCGGCTGCGCGATGTAGTCCTTGAACCGTCCCGGGACCGGCTGCCACAGCGCGTGCACCACGCCCATCGCGGCGTAGCAGTCGCGCACGTCTTCGACCAGGATCCGCACGCCGACCAGATCGTGGATGTCGTCCAGGTCCCGGCCGCGGACGATCATCTTCTGGTGGATCGAGTAGTAGTGCTTCGGCCGTCCCTCGACCTTCGCGGTGATCCGCGACGACACCAGGTTGTTCGTCAGGTCCGCGATCACCTTGCGCAGGTAGGTGTCGCGCGAGGGCGCGCGGTCGGCGACCAGCCGGACGATCTCGTCGTACTTCTTCGGCTGCAGGATCGCGAACGCGAGGTCTTCCAGCTCCCACTTCACCGTGGCCATGCCGAGCCGGTGCGCCAGCGGGGCGAGCACCTCGAGCGTCTCGCGCGCCTTGCGGGCCTGCTTCTCCGGCGGCAGGAAGCGCATCGTGCGCATGTTGTGCAGGCGGTCGGCGAGCTTGATGACCAGGACGCGCGGGTCCTTCGCCATCGCGATCACCATTTTGCGGATGGTCTCCGCCTCGGCTGAGGTGCCGAGTTTGACCTTGTCCAGTTTGGTGACGCCGTCGACCAGTTCGCCGACCTTGTCGCCGAAATCGGCCTTCAGCTGTTCCAGGGAGTAGCCGGTGTCTTCCACTGTGTCGTGCAGCAGGGCTGCTACAAGGGTGGTGGTGTCCATGCCTAGTTCGGCGAGGATGGTGGCTACTGCCAGGGGGTGGGTGATGTACGGGTCGCCTGATTTGCGGCGTTGCTCGCGGTGGAGTTCTTCGGCGACGTCGTAGGCGCGCTGGAGCTGGCCCAGGTCGGAGTTGGGGTGCAGTTCGCGGTGGATGACCGCTAGGGGTTCGAGGACCTGCTTGACCGGGGCTGCGCGTTGGGCGGTGATTCGGCGCGCCAGGCGGGCGCGGACGCGGCGGGTCGCGGACGGGTTGGGCGCGGCTCCGTTGGGCCGTCCGGGGTCTGCGGCGGTGGCCCCCGTCTTGGCGGGGGTGGTGCCGCCTTTGGAGGGGGTAGCACCGCCCTTGGCGGGGACGTTGGCGTCGAGCTCTTGGCTCACCCGCACCTCCAGCTGCTTCGTGCGGCCTCGAACCTTCAGGGTAACCGGTTGGTCTTTTGGCGGGGTGGGTGACGTGCCGTTGCGCTCTGTGGCGGTTGGCTCGTCGCCTGGCGGCGACATTGCGCCCGGTGGGGGCCACCACCCCGAAGTTTTATTGTCCTGACGGTTCGGGGGTGCTTGTCAAGGCGGGAAAGATTCCGT
>NZ_JBHZAG010000168.1:0-9752 GCF_042754125.1 Amycolatopsis sp. NPDC059235 | reverse complement strand
TTTTTGTGTATAACACCCGGGTCGGGGGGGCGCGCGCGGGGCCGCGGGACCGGCCGTACGCCCCCCCCGGGGGCGGCACCGCCGGCCGCGGGCCCGCCCCGGTGTCGTTTCCCGGCCGGCCGCGAACCGGCGACGAGGAAATCCGCTGGCTTCGAGCCTGACCGGAGGAGCCGACGATGGCGCTCGCGGGCGAACTGGTCACCGAGACCTTCGAATACGACGCCGGTCGCGAGGTCACGGTCTACGTCCCGGCGGATCGGCCCGAGGCGGTCGTGTTCGCCGGTGACGGCGAGTTGATCTCGCAGTGGGGCACTGACCTCGAGGCCGCGGATGTGCCGCCCACGATGATCGTCGGTGTGCACCGCTCGGCTGATGAAACCCTGCGGCTTCAGGAGTACTCGCCGGGCTTCGATTCGGAGCGATTCTCGGCGCACGAGAGGTTTTTCCGCCGGGACGTCCGCCACTGGGTGCGATCGAGGTTCGGAGTGGCGTTGCCCGCCGAGCGCACCGCGGTGTGCGGTGTCTCGGCCGGTGGAGAATTGGCGCTGGCCCTGGGGCTTCGGCATCCGGACGGCTACGGCACGGTTTTGTGCGCCTCGCCCGGAGGCGGTTATCGACCGCCCGCTGACCTGCCGACGCTTCCGCGCACGTACCTCGTCGCTGGCACGCAGGAACCGTTCTTCCTCCAGAACGCGACCCGGTGGGCGGACGCGTTGCGCGACGCCGGGGCGGACGTCGTCTTGACCGAGCGAGCCGGATCGCACGGTGGCGCGTTCTGGCGCGAAGAGTTCCCGCTGATGGTGGCGTGGGCGTTCGGGGCATGATTCGCCGGTGAACGAACTGGTGGCGATCGAGTTGGCTGACGACGAGCGCGCCGTGCTGTCTCGTGGACTGGGTGAGTGGAGCGGGCCAGCGCACTGCACCGAGGAACTCGCGGTGGCGATGGGCTTCCAGGGCCTGGCTGGTCTGTACGAGGACGGGCGGCGCCTGCAAGCAGCGCTCTCCGCCGGTGAGCCGCTCAGCGTTCCGGACTGGCGACGGCTGCTGGTGTCCGCCGAAATCGTGTTCGCCAGCGACGTGTTCGGGTCCGGCATCGACTGGTCGATCGCGACCGGCTTTTCGGACGAGGAGACGATCAAGATCTTGCGGAGGTTGCAACGCGGGATCACGAGCGCGCTACGCGGCGCACTCCATCGTCGCGATGACCGAGTCTCCGACCGGTAACCACCGCATTGTTCGTCAGGTCGGCAAGTACCTGGCAAGGCGTTCTCGCTTCACCGGCCCGCTCCGGCGAAACCATCCGTCGGTAGCCTGCGGGGGTGCTGAGGACCCTGCTCGTGACGAACGACTTCCCGCCGCGCCCCGGGGGTATCCAGAACTACCTCAATTCGCTGGCCACCCGGCTGCCCGCGGACGACCTGGTCGTCTACGCACCTTCCTGGGAACGCAGCAGCGGCTCGCACGTCGAGTTCGACGCGGCCGCGCCGTTCGAGGTCGTGCGGCATCCGACGTCGCTGATGTTGCCTACCCCGGACGTCCTGCGCCGCGCGAAGCAGATCATGCGCGCTCGCGACTGCGAGGCCGTCTGGTTCGGCGCGGCCGCCCCGCTCGCGCTGCTTGGGCACCCGCTGCGGCAGGCTGGCGCGCGCCGGATCGTCGCGTCTACGCACGGGCACGAGGTCGGCTGGTCGATGCTTCCGGGCTCGCGGCAGGCGTTGCGGCGGATCGGCGAGACTGTCGACGTCGTCACGTACGTCAGCAAGTACACGCGCAACCGGTTCGCCGCCGCGTTCGGTCGGCATGCTGGGCTGGAAATGCTGCCGAGTGGTGTCGACACCACGGTTTTCGCGCCCGATCCGGCTGGTCGCGAAGAGATCCGCGCCCGGCACGGTCTCGGCGATCGGCCGACGGTCGTGTGCGTTTCGCGGCTGGTTCCGCGCAAGGGACAGGACATGCTGATCTCCGCGCTGCCCGCGATCCGCGAGCGCGTGCCCGGTGCGGCGTTGCTGCTCGTCGGCGGCGGTCCGTACCGCAAGCGTCTTGCCCAGCTGGCCGCGGCACTCAACGTCACCGACGACGTCGTCTTCACCGGCTCGGTGCCGTGGGAAGAGCTGCCCGCGCACTACAACGCCGGCGACGTCTTCGCGATGCCTGCCCGCACCCGTGGCAAGGGGCTCGACGTGGAAGGGCTCGGCATCGTCTACCTGGAGGCGTCCGCGACCGGGCTGCCGGTGGTCGCGGGCACGTCCGGCGGGGCGCCGGAGGCGGTGCTGGACGAGGTGACCGGCCACGTGGTCGACGGCCGCGACCCGGGTCAGCTCGCGGAGACTCTGGCGGCCCTGCTGTCCGACCCGGTCCGCGCCCGCAGGATGGGCGAGGCGGGCCGTTCGTGGGTCGCCGAGAACTGGCGCTGGGACACGATGGCGAAGCGCCTCTCGACGCTCCTGGACGGCGATCCGGTGGCGGCGGTGCGCTGACCCGGGATCAGGGTTCGTAGATCGCCGGGTGGCGCGGGTCGTCCACGCGGACCACGACGTCCGCGAGGGCGCTCGGGTCGACTTCGTTTTCGTAGCGTTCGTATGCGGGCAGCGCCCATTCGTCAGCGACGCGGCGACGCAATGCACCCGGCGAAAGCCACAAATGCACCACGAAATCGAACGCCAATCCCGCGCCCAGCAAGAACTCTCCGTCGACTAATACGACGCCGCGGTCCGGGACCGGGACGCGCGGGAGCCTGGTCGCGCGGTCGCGTTCGGCGTCCCACAACGCGGGCAGCACTTCTCCGCTGCCGTCGTCGGCGAGCGGGTCCAGGACTTCCCGGCGCAGACCGCCCACGTCGAGCCAATCGGTATACCGGGCGTCGGGATCTTGTTTGCCGTGCTCGAAACGGAGTGACGCTGGTCGCAAAAAACCGGCGGCGGGCACGTGCAGCGCGGCCCGGCCGAGCAGCTTCAGCGGGCCGGTCAGCGCCTCGGCGAGCGGGCCCGTTCCGGCCGCTCCGTCGATCGCGACCACGATTCGTCGGCGGTGGGTGAGCGCGTCGACGCGCTCGGTCAGCTCGGCGGCCAGGGCGTCGGGGGAGATGGGGCGGTAGCGCACGATCGCATGATCCCGCACCGGTTTCCGTCGGTCCCCGATGCCATGATGGCGGCATGGCCAACGAGGAGGGCAAGACCGGGCGGAGTGGTTGGGAGACAGCCGTTTCCCGCACGATGCCGTACCCGGGCAGCCGGGTATGGGAGTTCTTGGTGGGGGACGGGGTGGAGATCTGGCTGGGCCCTGGCGTCGAGCTGCCGCGCGAGCGCGGGGCCGGATACGAGACCGAACACGGCACGACCGGCGAAATCCGCAGTTACACCGACGACCGCTTGCGGCTCACCTGGCGGCCGACGGACTGGGACCACGATTCCCTGCTGGAGCTCGAGGTCGCGGATCTCGGCAAGCGCAGCACGCTGAAAATCCGGCAGGAACGGCTCGCGGACGTGGCGGAGAAAGCCGAGCAGCGGGCATATTGGAAACAAGTGGTCGAGCGCGTCGAGGCGGCATTGGCCGAACGCTGACCGAACCGCACTGGGGGTCCCAGCAGTGGGTGTCGACGAACAAACCGAAGAACTCCCTTACGCGGGCGAGGAATTCTGGCAGAACCCGCACGAATGGCTGGCGCGGCGGCGCGAATCCGGCGCGGTGTGCCCGATGACCGCCCGCCGCGGCATCCCGTCCTACCTGGTCAGCGGATACGAGCAGGCGCGCGAGCTGCTCAACGATCCGCGCGTCAGCAAGGACAGCACGGACGTGGCGCGGGTGATCACGGCGAAGGTCGGCCAGGACGTCCAGGGGCCGGACTTCGGCACTCTGCTCACCCGGCACATGCTCAACAGCGATCCGCCGGCCCACACGCGGCTGCGCAAGCTGGTGAACAAGGCGTTCACCGCCCGCACCGTCGCCCGGCTGCGGCCGCGGATCCAGGAGATCGCCGATTCGCTGCTCGACGAGATGACCGGGCACGAGCAGGCCGACCTGGTGCAGGCGTTCGCCGAGCCGTTGCCGATCACCGTCATCTGCGAGCTGCTCGGCGTGCGGATCGAGGACCGCGGCGAGTTCACCGCCTGGTCGCACACGCTGCTGTCGTTCGCCGCGGAAGAGGAATCCCAGGCCGTGGCGGCGGGCGAGATGCAGGCCTACCTGCAGCAGCTGGTCGAGAGCAAACGCGCCGAACCGGCCGAAGACCTGCTCTCGGACCTCGTGCACGCCAGCGACGAAGGCGATTCCCTCGACGGGGACGAGCTGATCTCGATGGCGTTCCTGCTGCTGATCGCCGGGCACGAGACCACGGTCAACCTGATCGCCAACGCCACGTTCGCCTTGCTGCGCGCACCCGAACAGGCGGAAAAACTGCGCGCCGACCCGAGTCTGATGCCGGGTGCGGTCGAGGAGTTCCTCCGGTTCGACGGACCGATCAACTTCGCGACGCTGCGCTACACGGTCGAGGACGTCGAGGCGGGCGGCGTCACCATCCCGACCGACGAGTTCCTCAACATTTCGCTGCTGGCGGCCAACCGCGACCCGGAGAAGTTCCCCGATCCGGACACGCTCGACGTCACCCGCCCGCCCGGCGGGCACCTCGCGTTCGGGCACGGCATCCACTACTGCGTCGGCGCGCCGCTGGCCCGGCTGGAGGCGGAGATCGCGCTGGGCTCGCTGCTGAAGCGGTTCCCGAAGCTGAGCCTGGCCGTGCCCGCCGAGGACATCGTCTACCGGCCGAGTTCGCTGGTGCACGGCGTGCTGGCGCTGCCGGTGCGGCCGGACGGGGCGTAGCGGTTGTCACTGCGGTTCCGCCCGCCGCCCGGTTAGGGTCGGCGGGTGGAACCCAGTGCTGCTGATCTCCTCGCCCTCGACGCCGCGCACGTGTGGCATCCCTACGCGCCGATGCCGAGCCGCGTCCCGCCCCTGCTCGTGGAAGAGGCGAGCGGAGTGCGGTTGAAGCTCGCCGACGGAAGGGAACTGGTCGACGGCATGTCGTCCTGGTGGGCGGCGGTGCACGGCCACCGGAACCCGGTGCTCGACGCGGCGCTCGCGGAGCAGGCCGGGCGGATGAGCCACGTGATGTTCGGCGGGCTCACCCACGAACCGGCGATCAGGCTCGCGAAGACGCTGGTCGACCTGACTCCGGACGGGCTCGAGCACGTGTTCCTGTGCGATTCGGGCTCGGTTTCGGTCGAGGTCGCGGTGAAAATGTGCCTGCAGTACCAGCGTTCTCGC
Source organism: Amycolatopsis sp. NPDC059235 (assembly GCF_042754125.1). NCBI lineage: Bacteria > Bacillati > Actinomycetota > Actinomycetes > Pseudonocardiales > Pseudonocardiaceae > Amycolatopsis > Amycolatopsis sp. NPDC059235. Next base: position 4,493 of record NZ_JBHZAG010000168.1, on the reverse strand, counting down.
GGGCTGCCCGGCAAACATCGGCTGCTGACCTGGCGCGGCGGCTATCACGGCGACACATTCACGCCGATGAGCGTCTGCGATCCGGACGGCGGCATGCATTCGCTGTGGCGAGGAGTGCTGCCGGAACAGGTTTTCGTGCCGGCGCCGCCGTCCGGGTTCGACACCCCGGTCGACCAGTCCTATGTGGACGAAGTGGCGAAGGCGATCGAGCAGCACGCGGACGAACTGGCCGCGGTGATCGTGGAACCGGTGGTGCAGAACGCGGGAGGTATGCGGTTTCACCATCCCGGTTACCTGCGAGCGCTGCGCGAGCTGACTCGTGAGCACGACGTACTGCTGGTGTTCGACGAGATCGCGACCGGATTCGGCCGTACCGGAACGCTTTTCGCGGCCGAGCACGCTGGCGTGACGCCCGATGTGCTGTGCGTCGGCAAGGCGCTCACCGGCGGCTACCTCACGATGGCCGCCGCGTTGTGCACGCCTGAAGTCGCCGACGGCATCGCGCGCGGCGAGCTGCCGGTGCTCGCGCACGGCCCGACATTCATGGGAAATCCGCTGGCTTCGGCGGTCGCCAACGCTTCGCTCGGCTTGCTGGCTGAAGGCCAATGGCAGTCCGATGTGGCCCGGATCGAAACCACGCTGCGGCAAGGACTTGAGCCGGCCCGGGAGCTGCCGCACGTCGTGGACGTGCGGGCGCTGGGCGCGATCGGCGTGCTGCAGCTGGATCACGAGGTGGACCTGGGCGTCGCGACCGAGGTGGTGACGGCCGAAGGCGTGTGGCTGCGCCCGTTCCGGGATCTGATCTACACGATGCCGCCGTACATCAGCACCGACGCGGACCTGGCGGTGATCATGTCGGCGATGCGGGCCGCCGCGGCGAAGGCCTGAGGTTACTTCGGGTTAGGCGTGGCTGCGTGTAGTGGTCCGAGCTTAGTCGCGCAACCCGATCGTGGGTAATTCGATAAAGATCCACTCCATAGAGTGGGACATAGCGGACATTTCACAGGGATCCCGGTTTCCTGGTGATCATGAGACGACTTGCCGTGCTTCGCCACGACGTGCCCGCCTCGCTCGTGGTCTTCCTCGTCGCGGTCCCGCTTTCGCTCGGGATCGCCCTCGCGTCCGGCGCGCCGATCGTCGCCGGGCTGATCGCCGCCGTCGTCGGCGGCGTGGTCGCCGGCGCGCTCGGCGGCTCTCCGCTGCAGGTCAGCGGGCCCGCCGCCGGGCTCACCGTGCTGATGGCCGAGACGATTTCCACCTTCGGGTGGGCGGTCACCTGCCTGATCACCGTCCTCGCCGGCGCGCTGCAGATCCTGTTCGGGCTGAGCCGCGTCGCGCGGGCGGCGCTGGCCATCTCGCCGGCGATCGTGCACGGGATGCTCGCCGGGATCGGCATCACGATCGTTCTCGGCCAGCTGCACGTGCTGTTCGGCGGAAAGGCGCAGAGTTCGGCGCTGGAGAACATCGCCCAGCTGCCCGCGCAGATCGCCGCCCACCACGACGCCGCCGCGCTGATCGGCGTCCTGACCCTCGCCATCCTCCTTGCCTGGCCCAAACTCCCCGCCGCGGTCAGGAAAATCCCCGGTCCGCTCGCGGCGATCGCTGTCGCGACGCTTGTGTCCCTCGTCGCCGGGATGACGCTGCCGCGCGTCGAACTGTCCGGCGATCTGCTGCAGATCCGCTTCGCGCCGCAGCTGCCGGACGGCGGATGGGGCCAGGTCGCGGTCGCGGTGGTCACGATCGCGCTGATCGCCAGCGTCGAGAGCCTGCTGTCCGCGGTCGCGGTCGACAAACTGCAGAACGGCCCGCGCGCCAACCTGAACCGCGAGCTGATCGGCCAGGGCGCGGCGAACATGGTGTCCGGCGCGCTCGGCGGCCTGCCGGTGACCGGCGTGATCGTGCGCAGCTCCACGAACGTCGCGGCCGGGGCGCGCACGCGGGCGTCGGCGATCCTGCACGGCGTGTGGGTGCTGGTGTTCGTGGTGGCGCTCGCCGGGGTGCTGAAGTCGATTCCGCTGGCCGCGCTGGCCGGGCTGCTCGTGCACGTCGGCGCGAAGCTGGTGAATCCCGGGCATCTGCGGCAGGTGCTGCGACACGGCGATCTGCCGCTTTACCTGGTGACCGTCGCCGGGGTCGTCGTGTTCGACCTGCTGACCGGCGTGCTCGCCGGGATCGTGCTTGCCGTGTTGCTGATGCTGCGCCGCACCGTGTGGTCGGGCGTGCATGCCGAGCAGCACAGCGGCGAATGGCGGGTGATCGTCGAAGGCGTGCTGACGTTCCTGTCGGTGCCGCGGCTGACGAAGGTGCTCGGCACGATCCCGGAGGGGTCGAAGGTGACGCTGGAGCTGGTCGCCGATTACCTCGACCACGCGGCGTTCGAAAGCCTTTCCGCCTGGCAGCAGGCGCACGAACGCACCGGCGGCACGGTGGTCGTCGACGAGATCGGGCATCCGTGGTTCGCCAAGGGCAAGGAAGGCCGCCCGACGCTCCGGCGCACCGCGGCGGCGGGCGCGATGCCGAGGTGGCTGGCTCCGTGGTCGGCTTGGCAGGCCGTGGACGTGCGGGTTCCCGGGCAGCGCACGCATCGCGGCGCGACAGAGTTCCAGCGCCGGGCCGCGCCGCTGCTGAAGGACGTCCTGAGCGGGCTCGCGCATGCTCAGCAGCCGCACACGCTGTTCATCACTTGCGGTGATTCGCGGATCGTGCCGAACCTGATCACCACGTCCGGTCCGGGCGACCTGTTCACCATCCGCAACATCGGCAACCTGGTGCCGCCCGGGCAGGCCGATCCGTCGACGAACGCGGCGATCGAATTCGCGGTCGGGGTGCTGGGCGTGCGGGAAATCGTGGTGTGCGGGCACTCCTCGTGCGGTGCGATGGGCGCGCTGGCCAGCGGTCCGCCCGCGGACACCGCGCTGGCGACCTGGCTGGTGCACGCCGAACCGAGCCGGAAGCGGGCCGGGTCGGTGACCCTCGACGGGGACCGCCCGGAGCGCGAACCGGACCGGCTGGCGTTGCACAACGTCCTGCAGCAGCTGACGCATCTGCGGCAATATCCGCTGGTGGCCGAGGCCGAAGCGCGCGGGGAGCTGGCGCTGACCGGGCTGTACTTCGACGTCGGCGAGGCGCAGGTGTACCTGTCCGACCCGGCGACGGGGAAGTTCATGGCCGCCGGAGCGCCCGCCGCGGCTCCCGCCGGCTGACTCGGGCCCTCGCGCGTGCCCTCCGGTGCGCGCGAGGGAACCCCCGAGTGTTGACATCGGGCAGCACGTCAATATCTTGATGGCTCGTGACGACGCTCGTGATGACCGGAACCGGGACCGACGTCGGCAAAACGGTCGCCACCGCGGCGATCGCGGCGCTGGCCCTCGCGCAGGGACAACGCGTCGCGGTGCTGAAACCCGCACAGACCGGCGTGCTCCCCGGGGAGGCGGGCGACCTCGCCGAGGTGGTGCGCCTTGCGGGCAAGGACCTGACGATCCGCGAACTGCGGCGTTATCCGGACCCGCTGTCCCCGGAAGCCGCTTCCCGCCGCTCCGGGCTCCCGACCGTCGGCCCCGGCGAGATCGCCGCCGCCGCGAGCGACCTGGACTCCACCCACGACCTCACGCTGGTCGAGGGCGCGGGCGGGCTGCTGGTCCGGTTCGATCCGCAGGGAAGCAGCCTGGCGGATGTCGCCTGGTCGCTGGGCGCCCCCGTGGTTCTGGTCGCCCAAGCCGGGCTGGGCACGCTCAACACCACCGCGCTGACGGCCGAAGTCGCCACCCGGCGGGGCCTGAACGTCGTGGGCGTCATCATCGGGTCCTGGCCCGCCTCGCCGGACTTGGCCGCCCTGGAAAACCTCCGCGATCTGCCGGTTGCCGCCGGCGCCCCGCTGCTGGGCGCCCTCCCCGCCGGGCTGGGCGCCGCCGATCGCGAGACCTTCGCCGACCAGGCCCGGTCCGGGTTGTCCCCGTGGTTCGGCGGTGAGTTCGACCCCGAGGCTTTCACCGCTGCCGCCTCCACCCAGAACTAACTCCTTCTCACCCCTCCGTTGGCCCTGACCACTCACCCGACCACACCGAGAAATCGCCCCGGTTTCTGGACTGAGCGATCCGATCGGCCCCCCCGGGCCGAGCGGATCGGGAGGGAAGAAACCGGATGAAGGCGATTTCTCCGCCGCGACGGAGTCGCGGCCATCAAACACAGTTTGGTGAGTCAAAACCTCAGCCAGGCGAGGCTGAGTTGGGTGGCCGCTCGGCTTGAGCCGGGCTGGGTGCTGTGGGTGGCGGGCTGGGCTGAGGCTGGTGGGGTGATCGCTCGGCTTGAGCCGGGCTGGGTGCCCTGGATATCGGGCTGGGCCGAGGCTGGGTCTGGTGATCGGTCGGCTTGAGTGGGGCTGGGTGCCGTGGGTATCGGGCTGGGCTGAGGCTGGGTCTGGTGATCGGTCGGCTTGAGTGGGGCTGGGTGCCGTGGGTATCGGGCTGGGCTGAGGCTGGTGGGGGTATCGGACC
>NZ_JBHZAG010000167.1:0-9770 GCF_042754125.1 Amycolatopsis sp. NPDC059235 | reverse complement strand
TCCACCCTCCTCTGCTCAGCGGCCTCGGCGTGCAAAGCCGTCACTGTGATGCCGACGCGCCGGACCGGCATCCCGGTCAACTCCTCCACCCGCCCCCGCAGATGGCCGCGCACCCGTTCGGTCGTCGCGCCGACCGGAGCCGGGTACTCCAGCGAGATCCGCACGTCCAGCTCCACCTCCCCGCCCGCGACCCGGACCGACGTTTTCGCCGACCGGTCCAGCGCTTCACCGCCGAGGCTGATCCCGAGCGTCCGCCCGGCGGCCCCGCCGACCCGGTCGATCTCGCCCGCCGCACGGGCAGCCAACCGCTCGACGGCATGCTCGCTGATCGCGAGGCTGCCCCGTTCCTCCGCTGCGACAGCCACGGCTCACCCCCGATCGCGGCCGGTGAGCTGAGACAGATCGAGCTTCCCGTCGAGCAGGCGGCCGACCAGCAGCCCCACCGCGCCCAGCACCAGGACCAGCAAGAACGCCCCGAACCCGCCGATCGCGGCGGCGATGCCCAGCGCCAGACCGGTGATCAGACCCAATCCCGTTGCGTTCACGACACCGTCTCCTTCCGGTTTTCCGACTTCTCCACCCCGGCCCCGGACGGAACCGGTTCTTCGATATCGGCGATGAGCACGTGCACCGGACGACCGGGCGACGCCACGACCGCACGCACCGCGGCCGCGACCTCGTCGACCGCGAAGGGCATGCGGACCGCCACGCCGACGGTGACGTCGTCTTCGGTCACCCGCACCCCGGCGACCCGGCGGCCGGCACCGAGCGTGGCGATGCGGCCGAACCGGCCGCCGTGCACGTCCGACACTTGCGGCAGCTCGCGCACGGCGGCGATGATCCGCTCCGCCTCAGCGAGCGGATTCACTGCACCCGGCCGCTGTCGCCGGACGCGTCCTCCTCGTCGTCGGACGGCAGGTGCAGGTCGCCCACGTTGATGTTGACCTCGACCACCTCCAGCCCCGTCATTCCCTCCACCGCGCTGATCACGTTCCGCCGGATCGACCGCGCGACATCCGCGATCGAAACGCCGTACTCCACCACGATCTGCAGATCCACCGCAGCCTGCTTCTCCCCCACCTCGACCGAAACACCCTGCCCGGCCGACGCCGTCGCCCCCGGAATCCGCTCCCGCAGCGCCGAAAACGCCCGAGCCGCACCACCGCCCAGGTCGTACACGCCCGGGATCTCCCGCGTCGCCAAACCGGCGATCTTCTGCACCACCACGTCCGCGACCGAGGTCGTCCCCTGCGAACTGGTCAGCGGACCCGCATTGACCCGCTCCACGTCCTGAGACTTAGCCGCCGCATCAGTCGTCGAAGCCATCGAAACTCCTCCAGTCGGTTCCCGTCATTCAGTTCATCGGTTCGACTCGCCGGCCGCGCGAAACTCACGCCCCGAACGAGTGATGACGATCACATTATCGAGTGAGTGACGATTCGGGATCCGCATTGTCCATCACCCTGGAATTCGTTATTACGCCCGATGAAGGAGGACATCCATGTCGATGGACGACAAGATCGGCGCCAAGGCAGACGATCTCGGCGGCAAAGCCAAGGAAGCCGCCGGTTCGCTGACCGGCAACGAGAAACTGGAGAACGAAGGCAAAGCCGACCAGGCGAAGGCCGGAATCAGGGAAGCCGCGGAGAACGTGAAAGACGCTCTCGGCGACGCGGCGGACAAAGTCAAGAACGCACTGAAGAAAGACTGATCTCCCCGTCGTGTGCACGCAGGGTCCCGCTGCTGTTTCGGGGCTCCGCACCGCACCGGAATTGCCGCCGGAGGGTCCAGGAAACGCGACTCTCCAGCGTGCGCGATTCTTCCCGCGGCACCGCCCGGACTTGACCGCCGGGCCCGCCGGCGGCATTCCCGGTGAAACCGCAGTTCGTCCCGCGAAGGTCAGGAGGGTGCTGTGCTGGCATTGCTCGGTTTGCTGCTGGTCGTCTGGCTGGCGTGCATCGTGCTCGGAGTGGTGGTCAAGGGCTTGTTCTGGCTGATCATCGTGGGCGCGATCCTGTTCGCCGCGACCGCCGTGATCGGTTTCGTGAAGCGAAAGACGCTGGGACGCGGGTGAAGCGCTCAGCGCACCTGCGTCGACGGGCCCTCGGCCAAGAACGTCCGACCGGACTTTGCGGACCGCCGAGCGCGCCGGATCGGCACCCTCCGGCGTCGGTGCGGCGGAACCCAGGTCAAGCGCTGAACCGCTCTGTCTCGCGCGGCAACGCGGGCGGGCCGGTCGGCGCCGCGAACCTGGAGTGAGCAGGCTGTGGCACCGGCCGGCGGGACGCTGTCGCGTCCGCCGACGGCGAATGTCACGCGCCTCGCCGTCAGACTGTGGTGGCGCAAGGGGTTCGGGTGCGAGCAGCGAGACACGGCCGTCGCGGTGATCGCCGGAGCCGCGACGGCCGCTGTTTTCCGGGTTCCCTCAAGCAGGAGAAGGAAGCCCGGAGCCTGGTGCTACTTGTTCGTGCCCGGGGTGAGGACCTTGTCGATCACGAACACCGTGGCGTTCTTCGTCGGGATGTTGCCGCAGAGGATCTTCGCACCGTTGACGGTCATGGTGTCGCCGGATCCTTCGATCTTGATCGCCCCGCCCGCGGTGTTGAGGGAAGTCACGTCGCCGGCGGAGGCGAGGCCGTTCGCGTCGTAGCGCTTGCCCAGGACGTGGTACTGCAGGACCGGGGCCAGTTGGGTCGGGTTCTTGGCCAGCTCGGTGAACTTGGCGTCGCCCAGCGCGGCGAACGCGGAGTCGGCGGGGGCGAACACGGTGATCGCCTGCTGGCTGTTGAGCGTGTCGACCAGGTTCGTCGCCTTCACCGCGGCGACCAGCTTGGTCAGCAACGGGTTCGTCGACGCCGCACTGGCCACCGGCTGCGGACCCATCGAATCCAGCGAACCAGGAGCACTGCCCTGCGGCAGCTTCGAGCACGCCGGGCCGAACACGTCGGCATTCGTCGTCACCCCGTCGCGCGAGGAAGCGCTGCTGGACATCGGCGCTGACATCGAACTCGACATCGGCGCGGGCGCGCTGCTGGAGCTGCCGCTGCCGGACGAGTTGTCGCTGCCGCTGCACGCGGTCAGGGCCAGCGCGGCTGCCGCGGTAAGGCCGACACCCGCGACGCGGAACTTGTTCACGATGATTCACTCCTGGTTGAGCGGCGGTAGCAGTCCGTCGGAACTGCCGGATGCCGGTCATTCGGCGCGGCTGCCGGAGCGGATGGGTCGCTGGAGCGAAAACCCGATCGGGTGAACGAAATGACTGCCGTCCTCGCACGAGAGGCCATGCTCGCCGCGGGGCATCTGGTCGCGGGGCTGATCTCGATCAACGCATCCCCCCATCTCGCAGTGGGCAACGGGTCGATCGACCTGACCCCGGTGGAGCTCAAGGACTTCGCCGTACTTACGACAAGATGGTGCTCCGGCCGGCTGTTCGATCACCTCGTCGCGTTCGGGGTCGAAACCAGGAGCTCCGGCGCGAGCGCCCCTGCCGGGAAGCGGGCGCGCAGCCATTCTCCCATTTCCGCGCCGGCCAGGGTCGCCCCGGAGGTCATCCCTTCCCGCAGCGGAGCGCCGAAATGCCGGCCTGGCACCCGCACGTGCGTGATGTCCGCGGCACCGCTCAGGTCGCGGAACCGCTGGGCGTCGGCCGGGAAACATGCCTGGTCGCCGGTCAGTTCCACGAGCAGCGTCGGCACCGTGACGTCGGGCAGGCAGGCCGCCAGGTCCGCGTTCCCCGAAATCGCCGACCAGGTCGACAACCACGAATCCGGGGTCGTCAGCCGGCCGAAGCCGAGGACTCCGTAGTTGGTGAGGTCCGGGCGGCGGCCGAACAGCGAGCCGTACGGGCGGTCGTTCGGGTCCAGGGACAGGTCGACCGAGCGCAGGTCCGCATCGGTGCGGTAGACGGTCAGGACGCCGGTGGCCAACGCGGTCCGGCGGTCGGCGGCGTCTCGGGTTTCGCCGTACCGGTGCCGGGCCGCCGCGGACTGCTCGGCTAGTTCGCGGGCCAGCGCGTCGATCCGGGCGATCCGGTCGTACTGCGCCGTTCGGTAGGCCGCGACGAACTCTTGCGAGTATGCGGAAGAGCCGGGCGGTTCGGCGAAGCCGTTGGCCGGGAGGTACGGGTCCAGGTCCGGCGCGGCCGAACGCGGATCCCGCTCGTCGACGACCGACGGATCGATCAGCCGCAGCAGCAGCGCGCCCTGGCCGGGGTGCGGGGCCATCATCAGGAACCCGTCCGCGACCGGCATTTCGGCCTCCCCGAGCGGAACCGGCTTCCCGCTCGGAGCGCGGCGCAGCCGCTGGGCGGCCGGGCGGGCGGCCTGCTGGAGGTAGAACGCGGCCAGCGCGGCGCCGCCGGAGTGTCCGATGAGGACTACCCGCGAGAATCCCTTGTCCCGCAAGAAAACGTTCCCGGCGGCCAGGTCGAGCAGGGCTTGCTCGTGCAGCAAGGTCAGGTCGTTGCCGGCCGTCCGGGTGCCCTGGGTCCATACCGCGTATCCCTGGCTCAGCAGCTCCGGCACCAGCACGTGATGCGAGAAGTCCTGCCGCGGATGCATCAGCACGGCCACGGCGGTCGCGCCCGGGACTGTCCTCAGCAGACCGTTCACGGTCGCGCCGTCGCTCGTGGCGAGCTGGTGCGCGGTCGTGGTCGTCGCTTCGGGCAGCTCAGCCGGGGCGAGATACCGGCCGGCGCCGAGTCCGTTCTCAGCCATCGGCGCGCCTTTCGACCCGCAACGCGTTCTTGTCGTGCTGAACGATCACGGAACCTTCCAGCCCGGCCACCGCGCTGTACCAGACCGCGTGCCGGCAGCCGGTCGAGCGCCGGTCGATCACGATGGTTTCCGGCGCGGTGATCCGGAAATACGGCCCGATCCGGTCGACGGTGTTGTGGTCGTCTTGCCGCGCGACGTCGACCACTCCGACGTTTTCGGGCACGTCGAGAACGTAGAACCGGGCCATGTCAGACCAGCTCCTTCCCCGCCGGCTCCCACGACGCCGCCCGCTCGACGATGAGCTCGGCCTTGCGGGTCAGCAGCTGGTCCATCGACGGCGCCTCGCCGGCCACGACGTCGCACAGCGCTTGCAGGGTCAGCTCCGCGTCGAGGTCCTCCTGCGGCGTGACCGGGCGCAGCGCGCGGGTGATCTCGACCATGTAGCCGTTCGGGTCGTGCGTGTAAATCGATTCGATGGTCTCGTGCATGACCTGCATTTCCACCGGCCACTCGGATTCGTCCAAGCGGCGGCGGTACTCCAGCAGGTCTTCCTCGTCCTCGACGTTGATCGCGAGATGCCTGCTGTCGGCGAAGAACTTCGGCGTGCCGTGCGGCAGCCGGGCCCAGGCGTCGCCGGGCGCGCTCTGGTCGCCCGCCGGTTCCCAGCCGAAGTAGTAAAAGAACGCCAGCCGGTCGCCGCCGCCGATGTCGAAGAAGAAGTGGATGAAGTCCGGGTGCCGTTCCGGGCCCCAGCCGGCCGCGCAAATGGAGTGGACGATCGGGAACTTGAGCACGTCGCGATAGAACCGGACGGTGGCGGCCGGGTCGAAGGTCGGGAACGCGGCGTGGTCGACCCCGCGCACCCGGTGCACTGGCTTGTCAGTCATGGAAACTCCTTGTCAAACCTGGACGTTGGCGTCGGCGCGCAGCAGCGAACCGGCCCCGGGAAGATCGACGGGCAGGCCGAGGCCGCGCAGGATCGAGTACGCGCCCGCGGTGGCCGCCGACAGCACCGGCAGCCCGAACTCCTCTTCCGCGGGCTGGACGAGGTCGAGCGACGGCATCTGGACGCAGCACGAGATCACCAGCGCGTCGCTGTCGCTCAAGTCGAGTTCGCGGGCAGCGGCCAGCACCGCCTCGCCGGGGATGCAGCCGACCTCGGTGTTGTCCGCGACGCCCAGCGCGCGCCAGCCGGTGATGGTGAATCCTTCGGCCTCGAGGTAGTCGACGACCGTGCGCGCTACCGGTTCGGTGTACGGCATGACCAGCGCGACCCGCTTCGCCGCGAGGTCGGTCAGCGCCCGCACCAGTGCGCCGGCGCTGGACAGCACCTTCGTGTCCGATCCGCCGAGCGCTAGCTGCTCGGCGATGCGCAGCTCGGCGTCGCGGTGCTCGCCAGCGCCCATGGCCATCACCGCAACGAGGCAGGCGTAGAGCAGCACGTCCGTCTGCGCGTCGCCGATCTCCAGCACGCACCGCTCGCGCTGCGCGTTCATCGCGCGCAGCTGTTCGGGCGTGACGGCGTGCATCCGCATCCGGCTGGCGTGGAACGAAAACTCGACGCCGTCCACGCGCCGCAGCAGCCGCGGCAGCTCGGTCTCGACGGTCACGTTCGAACTCGGCACGATCAGCCCGACGCGCCGGGAATTGCTGGTCACGAATCCTCCTGGGAGACAGTCACGAAATCGGCCCGGCCGGCGCCGACCGAGGTGGCCGCGAAGGCCCGTGCGGACCGCGGCAGGTCCACTCCGACCGTCCGCCGGGTCTGCAGCCGGAGCCGCTCGGCGAGGTCGACACGGGCCCAGAACTCGCCGGGTTTCCCGGTCACCAGCAGCGGTCCGGTGCCGGCGGCGAGCCGGTCGACGGTCTGGTCGGCGGCTTCTCCCCACACGTCCGGCTCGGTCCACGCGATCTCCTCGACCGGCCGGCCGAGGTCCGCTCGCGAGACCGCCCGCACGGGAAGCTGGATTCCGTTGCCGCGCAACGGTTGTGCGAGGACCCACTCCGCCGGGTCGCCGGACGGCGCGGCGCCCAGCCACTCCAGCGCGGTGCGCACGACCTCGGGTTCCGACGCGGCGTAGTCGGCCATGGTCAGGTTGCCGGAGCGAGTCATGTAGGACAGGCCCAGCCGCTCGGCCGGCCAATCCGCCCGCCAGCGGTAGGAATCCCACCACCGCTGGCTGCGGCCGGCGAGCTGCTTGAACCGCTCGACCGCCGGACGGCGAGCCTGCTCGTACGCCGCGAAGGCGGCCGTCACCGAGCCTTCCCCGGCGAGAGCGTCCGCCAGCGCGATCGCGTCTTCCAGGGCCAGCTTGGTGCCCGAGCCGAGCGTGTAGTGCGCGGTGTGCGCGGCGTCGCCGAGCAGCACGACGTTCCCGGTGTGCCAGCGCTCGAGGCCGAGGTTGACGAACCGGCTCCACCGCGTGCGGTTCGCGAGCAGTTCCCCGCCGCGCAATTGGCCCGAGAGCACGTTTTCGAGCAGCCGCACGCTCTGCTGGTCCGTTTCTCCGGGCGCGGTGGCCGCGTCGAACTCGCCCAGGCCGGCGTCGGTCCAGGTCCGGTCGTCCACTTCGATCAGGAACGTACTGCGGTCCTCGGCGTACGGGTACGCGTGCGTGACGAACAGCTGCTGCCCCCGCCGGACGGACGCGAAGAACGCGGACGAGGCGGCGAACGGCGCGCCGCACCAGACATACCGCGTCCGCCCGAGGCCGGTCCGGACGCCCAGTTCGGCGCTGAGCTTGGCGCGCGTCCCGCTTCCGACGCCGTCCGCCGCGATGACGACGTCGCCGCTCACCGAGCCGAGGTCCGCGTGGGACCCGGCCCGGTACTCGACGCCGACCGCGGTCGCCGCTTCGGTCAGGACTCGCAGCAGCGCGGCGCGACCGACCGCGAGGTTCCGCGCGCCGTGCAGGCAGACGGACCGGTCCTCGGCGGCGAACCGCAGTTCGTGGCCGACGTAACTGACCTCCCGGACCCGGTCCGCGGTCTCCGGATCGGCCTGTTCGAGATTGCGCATCGTGGCCTCGGTCAGACCGACGCCGAACCCGAACGTCCCCTGTGCGCCGTCCATCCGCTCGTGGACGACCACCTCCAGGGCCGGGTCGCGCAGTTTCAGCAGCCTCGCGGCGTACAGCCCGCCAGGACCGCCGCCGAGCACGTTCACCCGCCGGGTCATCGGGCACTCCCTTCGGCCAGTTTCGCCTGGACGTCCTCGCGCAACCGGTTCTTCGCGACCTTGCCGACGTTCGTCAGCGGCAGCGCGGGCACGACCTCGACGCGCTCGGGCAGTTTGTATTTGGCCAGCCCGCGGGCAAGCAGGTGGGCGCCCAGCGTTTCGACCGTCAGCGGCGGCGCGCCGTCCTCCAGCACGAGATAAGCGCAGGCCCGCTCGCCCAGCACCGGATCGGGCATCGCGACGAGCGCGGCGGTGACCACGTCCGGATGCGCGACGATGATCTCCTCCACTTCTTCGGCGAAGATCTTCTCGACGCCGCGGTTGATCACGTCCTTGATCCGGCCGTCGATCGAGTAGCTGACGCCCTCCGCGGTGACGTGCCGCCGCGCCAGATCGCCGGTGCGGTAGAAGCCGTCGGGCGTGAACGCGGTCCGGTTGTGCTCGTCGGCGCGGTAGTAGCCGCGGATCGTGTACGGCCCGCGCGCGGCGAATTCCCCAACCTCGCCGTCCGGCACCTCGTCCTCGGACACCGGGTCGAGAATCCGGATTTCGTCGGCCGCGGAGATCGGCGCGCCGACCGTGTGGTGGCGCACCGCCTCGTCCGCTCCGGCGGGCGTGACCAGGAACATCCCTTCCGCCATGCCGAACATCTGGCGGATCCGGATGCCCAGCTCGTCGCGCAGCCGCTCGGCGACCTCGGCCGGCAGCCGCTGTCCGCCGACGACGAAATCGCGAAGGCCGGAGAAGTCTGTCCGCTGGGCCCGTGGCGATTCGAGCAGCCGGACCGCGAGCGCGGGCGGGACGAGCGGCAGCACGTCCGGCTGGTGTTCGGCGACGAGGTCGAGGACGGTGTCGACGTCCGCCGAGGGCGCGAGCACGAGCGTCGCGCCGGTGAAGATCGACGGCTGGAGCGCGAGCGAAATCCCGGCGTTGTGCATGAGCGGCAACGGATAGAGCACGCGGGAGTCCTCGTCCATCGCCATCGCGGCGGCCCAGGCGCGCGCGTTGTAGGCGTATTCCTCGTGCAGCCGCGGCGCGACCTTCGGCAAGCCCGTCGTGCCGCCGGAAAGCTGGAAGACCGCGGGCCGGAGCAGGTCGGATTCGAGATAGGGCAACGGTTCCCGGACCGGCTCGCGCACCAGCCGGTCATAGGCCGGCGCCGTCCCGATCGGCTCGCCGCGGCACGTCACCACCTCGGCGACCGATCCCTCGGCGAGAAGCTGCTCGGCCTGAGCGCGCAGCCGTCCGTCGCGGAAGTCGGCCTGCACGAGGAGCGTGCGGGCGCCGACGTGCGCGGCGAGCAGGCCGATCTCGCGTGTTCCGTGCTGCGGCAGCGTGCACACTGGCGGCGCGGCGGCGAACAAGCAGCCCAGGTAGGCGACGACCGTCTCGGCGACGTTCCCCATCTGGAACATCACCGGCTCGCCCGGCCGGGCCGCGCCGGAGCGAAGCAGCCCCGCCGCGAACCGCTGGGCTTCGTCGAACAGGTCGTCGTAGGTCCACGCGCGGCCCTCGGCCAGCAGCGCGGTCCGCGTCCCGTGCCGGCGGGCGGACTCGAGCAGTTCCGCCGGCAGCGACCGCCCCGCCCAGAACCCGGCACGCCGGTACGCAAGCACGCTGACCTCGTCGTACGGGGTCGTCGGTGGTGCAGGTGGAGGCAACGTCATGCGGATGACGGTAAGCCGGTCCGAGCGAAAGTTCAATAGCTGTGTCGAAAGTTCGACACATGTGTCACTTGCGCGCCAGGCTGGCCCAGGACACCAAAAAGGCCGTGGGGGGGGGGTGGGGCGCCCCGGCGCAGGAGGATACCGGGGAGCCGGCGTTGCGGTGCCCGGGGGCGCCGGTGGGGTGGGTGGTAGTGTGGGGCGGCCGGCCCC